>DYDH01000007.1:40690-50394 GCA_020717985.1 Herpetosiphon sp.
AATTGATATTTCCGCGATATGGCTTTTGGAGGACGACGAGTTGTGTCTTTCCGCGGTGCATGGCGTTGACGCGAATCAGCTTGAGAGTGTGTGCATTGCCAATCCAGATGCGGCATACGCCATGGCTGAAGCGTTATTGTCGGATGTTCCCGTGATCCGCCGTCCCGATGAGCCGATCTGGCCATCTGGTTTGACCGCTGGGTATGAAAATACTTATTCGTCCATTGCGGCTCCGCTGTGTGTGGGTGACCGTCCGCTGGGAGTGATGACTCTGGCGCACCATACCTCGGGACGATATGGTCACGAAGCGCAAGCCATTACTACAACGTTTGCAAGTTATGCATCGGTGGCAATCGAGAACGCGCGCTTATACGACGCCGCGCAGGAACAGGCATATGCATCCGCCGCATTGTTGCAGGTGGCGCAGGCGGTGGTCAGTTTGAACGACCTCGATGAAATCCTCGCTTCCATCACACGTATTATGCCGATCCTCGTGGGTGTGCAGCGTGTGGCGTTGTATCGCTGGGATGCCGAACGTGAGTCATTTACTACTTCACATGAGTATGGTTTCTCAGACGATGAAGAACCTTTGATGACTGAAAAAGAATTCAAACTGGGTGATTTCCCATTACTTGATTTTGCGCGTGAGCAAAACCAGATGGTTACGCAGACACTTAAACCCAAAGCTGAACCAATGTCCTGGTTGGATATCCAGCCGGAGGCGCCGGGTGAAGCGGACGTAGTGAATGCTGATCGCCTGCTAATGGCCGTCCCCATTTCCATCAAAAATGATCTGTTCGGCGTGATGTTGATCGAAGAGGCGGAGAATGGACGTCGCTTCCGTTCGCGCCGCATCGAGATCATTAATGGCATTGCGCAACAAGCCGCGCTTGCGATCCAGAACGATCTCTTGCAGCAGGAGATGGTTGTGCGTGAACGCCTCGAGACCGAGGTGCAGTTGGCACGCCAGATCCAGCAGACGTTCATCCCGCAGTTTTTGCCGACCCGAGATGCGTGGCAATTCGCGGCGCGCTGGCGGACAGCGCGGCAGGTGGGTGGCGATTTTTATGATGTGATCGAATTGCCGAATAATAAACTTGGGATTTTTATTGCGGATGTGGCGGATAAGGGTATGCCCGCCGCATTGTTCATGGCGCTGACGCGCACCCTGGTGCGGGCGGCGGTGAACGAGTTGCATTCTCCAGTTGACGTATTGCGCCGCGTGAACGACCAGCTTTTACCCGACACGCGCCAGGGGATGTTTGTGACAGCGGTGTACGGCGTGCTGGATATCGAGAGTGGCGATTTTACTTTTGTGAACGCGGGTCATAATCCGCCGTTTTGGGTGAAGCATGGCGACCCTTCGACAGGCTCAGGGCAAGGGATTGAAAAACTGACACGCACAGCCATTGCGCTGGGTGTGGTCGAACAACCGCGTATGCAGGAGCGTACGATCTCGCTTGCCGAAGGGGACACGTTGCTGCTTTATACCGATGGACTTACCGAAGCCTTTTCGCCCGCCGGTGAATTATTCGGTGAAACGCGTTTGATGGATGCGCTTGGTGCGATTCAAAAACATACCGCCGATGAAGTCCTTGTTTTGGTTGAACATCGTTTGAATGAATTTATTGAAACAGGTCCGTTGGGGGATGATCTGACCATGCTGGCGGTGAAGCGGGTAAAGTAAGATGAATGTCACCTCGCAGGTGACATTCATGTGAATTCAATTATCTTCTAATCGTCGCTTCCCGTTCAGGACCCACCCCAATCCACTTCACAGGCGCGCCCGCGGATTCCTCGATCATCTTCACATAACTTTGCGCGTTCGCAGGGAGTTCCTCGAACGTCCGCGCTTTGCTGATGTCTTCCTTCCAGCCTTTCATCTTCTTGTAAACCAGTTCCACTTTATCCAGACCGTAGGCGTCCACATCAGCATAGCGGATATCTTTGCTGTCCAACTTATAACCAACGCAGACTTGAATTTCTTCCAGGCCGCTGAGTGTGTCCAATTTGGTCAGGCATAACTCAGTTACGCCGCTCAAGTCCACAGCCGTGCGGACGATCTCCAAGTCCAGCCAGCCGACTCGGCGGATACGTCCCGTCGTTGCAGCGACCTCACCGAACTTTTTATACACTTCGCTTTCGGTGTCGTGGATCTCGGTGGGCAGCGGTCCGCCGCCGACACGGGTGGTGTAGGCTTTGGTCACGCCGACCACATTGGTGATATATCGCGGCGGAATGCCAAGTCCAGCCGAAGCCGCCGACGGGATGGTGGTCGAAGCGGTCACGAAGGGATAGGTTCCCCAGTCTGTGTCCAAAAATGTGCCCATCGCCTGTTCAAGCAAAAAATTTTTGCCTGCCTTCAGTCCATCCTGCACCAGTGAAAATAATTCCTTGATGTATGGCTTCAACTTTGCGTAATATCTACGATACTCATCGCGCACGGCTTCATACTTCAATGCTTCGCCGCCCAGCGCAACGATGATCTTGTTTTTCAAAGTCAATTGCACCTGCAAACGCTGTTCGAACATATCGCTCGTGAAATCTGTCCAGCGGATTCCGTTGTAGCTGACCTTGTCCGCAAACACGGGACCAATTCCGCGCCGTGTGGTGCCAGTCGCGCCTGCGCCTTTGGCTTCTTCGTACAAGCCATCCAAAATCTTATGATACGGCATGATAATATGCGAACGCGGCGAAACCCACAAGCGCCCGTCCACGCCGATGCCTGCCTTGTTGAGCATCTCGATTTCTTCGAGCAAAACCTGCGGGTCAATTACCACACCGCCGCCGATCAAGCCGATCGTGTTTTGCGCGAAAATTCCCGATGGCACCAAATGAATTTTGAACGTCCCAAATTCATTGATCACCGTATGCCCGGCATTGTTCCCGCCGTTGAACCGCGCCACATAATCCGCGCGCTCGGCGAGAAAATCCACCGCCTTGCCCTTGCCCTCATCACCCCATTGCGAACCGATCACTGCTGTTACTGTCATGTTGTCTCCTTTTGGTTGCCCCGCGAATCAGCGATTCAACGAATTAGCGAGTCCTAATCTCTACTTACCAATTACCAATTACTTTTCATCAAGCATTATAATTCGGGCGATTGATTCCAGAGGAGTGAATATGAAAATCCTACAAGATACTGCTTTGACATACGATGATGTTTTACTTGTGCCGCAATATTCCGAGGTGGACTCGCGCCGTTTGCTTTCAACACAAACGCAGTTGACGAAGCAGATCACTTTGCAGATTCCGCTCGTTTCCGCAAATATGGATGTGGTGACCGAGAGCGAGATGGCGATCACCATGGCGCGCGAAGGCGGCATTGGCATGATCCATCGCTTTTTGACAATTGCCGAGCAGGTGCGTCATATCGAGCGCGTAAAGAAGGCGGAATCTTTTATTGTGGACAAGCCGATCACGATGACAGAAGCGCATACCGTCGGCGACTTGAAACGTGTGGTGGAGGAAACGAACACAGGCGGGATTTTGATTCTGGACAGCGATCAAAAGTTGATCGGTATTGTCACGACGCGCGATCTGTTATTTGAAGAGGATGACAGCAAACCTGTAGCGAAGATCATGTCCAGCCCTGTCCGCAGTGCGCCGCGCGATACAACCTTGAAGGATGCCGAAAGATTATTGCATGAATACCGCGTGGAGAAATTGCCTTTGGTGGATAAGGACGGCAAGGTCGCGGGACTTGTGACCTTGAAGGATATTATGAAGATCACGCAGTTCCCACGGGCGACCAAGGATTCAAAAGGACGTTTGGCTGTCGGCGCGGCGGTTGGCGTACGCGACAGGGAAATGCGCCGCGTGGAAGCTGCGCTGGAAGCTGGCGCCGATTGCATCGTGGTGGACATTGCCCACGGCGACTCAAACCTTGAAGTTGAAATGATAAAAAATATCCGCAAGCATTTTCCTAAAGCGCAAATCATTGGCGGTAACGTGGCAACAGCGGACGGCACAAAAAGATTGATTGACGCGGGCGCAGATTCGGTGAAGGTGGGTGTTGGTCCCGGCTCGATCTGTATCACGCGGCAAGTGGCAGGCTCGGGTGTTCCGCAGTTGACTGCTGTCATTGAATGCGCTAAAGCTGCGGTTAAGTACGGCATCCCGATCATCGCCGATGGCGGCATTCGTCAGCCCGGTGATCTGGCGAAAGCCATCGCCGCAGGCGCGCAGACCGCCATGATCGGCAGTATGCTGGCTGGCACAGACGAAAGCCCGGGTTTGGTCATGACACGTCGGGGTCATCGCTATAAAGCATCGCGTGGCATGGCATCGCGCGAAGCGAATATTGTCCGCAATAAAAAAGAAGGCAACGACCTCACACAAGAGGAAGTTGAAGAATATGTCGCCGAGGGCGTGGAGGCGGCTGTGCCGTATCGCGGCAAGGCGCGTGAAGTGCTCACTCAACTTGTCGGCGGTTTGCAATCGGGCATGAGTTACAGCGGCGCGCATAACTTGGAAGAGTTTCAACAAAAGGCGATCTTTGTGCGGATGACAGGCGCGGGGCTGCGGGAGTCTGGTCCGCATGATGTGGAAGTGCTTGGGTAAGGATTAAGGATAAATGATGAAGGATGAATGGTTCGCCTACTCCGTTACGCGGCGAGATGATATGTTGCGTGTTCCTTTGTGTACCTGTCTACGTGTTGCCTAAATCGTAAATCGTTAATCAAAAATCGAAAATAAAAATGTCTGTCTATCTTCACGATATTCCCCTCTCTCAAGCCCAATCCCGTCTGCGAGAAGCCTTGCAGGACGCGGACTTGTGGCGCGTGCTTGGCACGGAAAATATTCTGTTGGATGAAAATGCTCTTGGTCGCGTCACGACTGAACCCATTTGGGCGGAGATTTCTTCGCCGCATTATCACGCCTCCGCGATGGATGGTTTCGCCTTGCGCGCGGTTTCCACGAATGGAGCCATGCCGTCTACGCCGGTTACTTTATTCATCGGACCCGAAGCGCAGTATGTGGATACGGGCGACCCGCTCCCTGAATGGGCGAACGCCGTTATTCCCATCGAAAATGTGGAATCACTCGACGAGAATGGCGAAATCACCTCGGTCATTCGTCAACCTTCTTCGATCAGGATTCGCGCCGCAGTTGCCCCGTGGAGTCATGTCCGTCCATTGGGAGAGGATATCGTTGCGACTCAACTTGTCCTGCCTGCGGGACATTCCCTGCGCCCGGCGGATTTGGGCGCGATAGCTGCATCTGGACATCAGACCATTCGCGTGGCGCGCAAGCCCAAAGTTGCGATTCTGCCAACAGGCAGTGAGCTAGTCCCGATCGGTTCCAAACTAAAATCCGGTGACATCCTCGAATACAACTCACTCGTTATGGCAGCGCAGATCAAGTCCATGGGCGGCGAGCCGACCCGTTACCCGATCACCAAAGATAATTTTGAATCGATCTGTGACCGTGTGCTTGAAGCCGCGCAAACACATGACCTCGTTTTACTCAATGCAGGTTCCTCGGCAGGCGCGGAAGATTTTTCGTCAAAGGTTGTCCAGAAACTTGGCACGCTTTTGGTTCATGGCGTTGCAGTGAGACCTGGGCATCCGGTAATTTTGGGGATGGTTAGAAACGAGAAGACAAGTAACGAGAAACAAGATAAGAGCAACTCGTTACTCATTACTCGTTACTCATCTCTTGTCCCCATCATCGGCGTCCCCGGCTATCCCGTCTCCGCCGCATTAACTGTTGACATTTTCGTCGAGCCAGTCATCGCCAAATGGCTTGGGCGCAGACCGAATGAACTTCCGACTGAATTGGCGACTCTCACGCGCAAACTTGTTTCCCCTGCGGGTGATGATGATTATGTCCGCGTGGCGGTTGGCAAGGTGGGAGATAAACTTCTCGCCGCGCCACTGTCGCGTGGAGCGGGCGTCATCACGTCTTTGGTTCAAGCGGACGGCTTGGCATTGATCCCAAGCGGTGTGCAAGGCATGGATGCGGGTGAGCAGGTCAAAGTCCATTTGTACCGGAGCAGGGCTGAGATCGAAAGGACGATCTTCTGTATCGGTTCGCACGACCTCACACTTGATCTAATGGCGCAATTCCTTGCGGAGCATGACCGAAGATTGGCTTCTGCAAACGTCGGCTCACAGGGCGGACTTTTGGCGCTGCGGCGCGGGGAGGCGCATCTGGCAGGTTCGCATCTTCTTAATCCCGAAACGGGCGAATATAATATTTCATATATCCGTCAGTACATGCCGAATATACCTGTGAAGGTGATCGCATTGGTTGGACGTGACCAGGGGCTGATCGTTAAGAAGGGAAACCCAAAGGGAGTTAAAAGCCTGGGAGACCTCAGCAGACGTCAGGTCCAGTTTGTGAACCGCCAGCGCGGAGCGGGCACACGCGTCCTGTTGGATTATCATCTAAACTTATTGGGGATGTTATCTGATTCCATCCTCGGATATACTCAAGAGGAATACACACATCTTGGCGTTGCCGCGGCAGTGGCTTCGGGCCGCGCAGATTGCGGACTTGGAATTGCCGCCGCCGCGCAGGCTCTGGATCTGGATTTTGTGCCTTTGTATCAGGAAAGATATGACCTGGTCATTCCGAAGCAATATGCAGAAAGCAGCCTGCTTGCGCCTCTCTTTGATCTGATGGCTGGTAGTGAATTTCGAAATTCCGTCTCGAAGTTACCTGGCTATGATGTTTCGGTAATGGGCAGAATTATTTTGGAGGACTAAATGGAAGGTTTGATCATTGACGATAATCGAAACACAGCAGATGCCTTGCAACAAATGTTGGAAGTTTTGGATTTGCCCGCCCGCGTGGCGTATGGTTCCAGCGCGGCGATGACGCTGTTGGGGAGTTTGGTGCCGCACTTTGTGTGTTTGGATATTAACATGCCCGGTGTGGATGGAACTGAAATTCTGGCTTATCTTCGGCGTGAGCCGCGCTTGATGAAAGTGCCTGTGATCGTAATCACGTCTGACGATCAGCCTGAGACACGCCAGCGTGTGTTGAAGGGCGGAGCGCAGGCAATGTTGATCAAGCCTGCGACGATAGACGCGCTTGAAGGCGCGATGAAAAAAGCGGGAGTGCTGGAATAAAAAAAATCGTAGTTACGACTTCAGTCGTATATTTTTTTAAGGAAAGCGGCTACACCTGCCCTGGCAGGCGGTGCCGGGGAAGTCGCAACTACGATAAAAGAGTATTATGGCGCCGGCCAGGGGATTTGCGCTGGTTTTGAGAAGCCGTGTTTTTCAACAGTATAAAGCAAACCTTCTGATGGCGCGGGACAACCTGCTTCATCTTTCACTGTGTAGCTTGTTGTAAATTGATCCTCATAGGAATCTGTCCACCAGAGGTAGTTGCCATTTTGACAGACAAAGGCAATAACCAAATAGCCGCGGTCATGGTCTTCGGTCATCTCTACTTGATCCCAATTAATGGTTACTTCATCTCCATTGCGGACAGCGGTTATATTTCCAGGCGGACCATAATTGCTATAGCCGACAGATTGCAGGTCAGGCTCGTTGTAGCGTAAAGTGCTGATGTCGCCGACTACATCCACCACCGAGGGCGCGACCCAGCAATAATATTTGATCTTGTCAAATTTTACGTGGAGCCAGCCGCTGTACTCGAACCTTCCATCCACTATGCCGGTATCGCCGGGGTACAAGTCCGCGGCGTGCAGAAATGCAACCGAAGGCCCGTAGCGGCAATGCGCCTGCTTGTTGACTGTTACCGTTGGGAAGGAAAATGTCGGCGTGGCGCTGATGGTTGGGGTGAATGTAATGGTGGGTGTGAAGGCAGTGGTCGAAGTGCTGATCGGGGTAATTGTGGCTTCGGGCGTGGCAGTAAAGGCGGGAGGTTGTGTTTCAGTGGGCGGGGCAGGCGTTGGGGTGATTGTGATTGCCTGCGAAGGCAAACTGCAAGCCAATATGGCTAGCACAGAAACCAAAATAGCAACATGTTTTCTTTTCATTTGAAATTCTCCAATAAAGTAGGTCACGTTTGTAATGTGACGGTTTTTAATTGTGTAGTCACGCTCGAAGCGTGACCTACGGGCTTATTTGAAATTTTCCAATAAAGTGACAATATTTGTGCCGAGCGCTTCGTTGGCATAGCCGCCTTCCATGATGATCGCGGTTGGTATATGAAGCGCGGCGATTCGTTTTCCGATTTCGCTGAATCCATTTTGTGTGACGCGAAACGTGCCGAGCGGATCGCCGTCGAAGGTGTCCATTCCAGCCGAAACGACCAGATAATTTGGCGCAAAGTTTTTTATCATATTCAGGGCTTCATCCAATGCCGATAAATAGCCATCGTCGCCAGTGCCTTTGGGGAGCGGGAAATTTTTATGAAAGCCGAGCCCTGCGTCTGCGCCGGTTTCGTCCGCGTAGCCGATGAAATGCGGATACTCGAAATCAGGATCGCCGTGAAGTGAGATGGTCAACACATCGTTGCGTTTGTAGAAAATATCCTGCGTGCCGTTGCCCGCGTGATAATCAATGTCAAGGATGGCAACCTTTCCTTTTGCTGAGAGCCAGTTTGCCGCGACAGATGCATTGTTGATGAAGCAGTATCCGCCCGCGTAATCTTTGCCCGCGTGATGACCGGGAGGACGGCATAATGCAAAGGCGGACGGTGGAAGGTTGACCGTGGACGATGAAATCAATTCTGCGGCGCTTAGAGCGCAATTGGAAGAGGTCAGCGCGGCTTCGTATGTTCCCGCTACGATGCAAGCAGACAAGTCCATCATGTAATAGCCTGCTTTGCCGAGCAAGGTGCCCGGCACACGCGGCATTCGTCGCAAGGCAAAGGTCGCGGGCAGGAAGACATTCTGCTCGAGCGACGCCGCAACTTCGGGGTCACGCGGCGCGTCCAGCCACTCGTTCCAGGCAGAGGCGAGGAAGATCATGTAATCCCTGTCATGCACGGCGTAAATTGGGTCGAGTCCAAAATCCAGTGGGGCGGTCAATTCAGCCCAATCTGCTTTTTTGAGCGCATTCAGAATCTGATCCATGCGGTCGGGGTTTTCGAGATACGGCACGCGCTTGCCGCCGTCGAAAACTTCAAAAGGCGGATAGTGTTTGCGATGAACATCGGAGTAAAATATTTTCATGGTAAGACAATTTTACCCGCAAGCGTCCCTGTAACGGAGAATAAAATGGACATATTTGAAGCAATCAATAATAGATATTCTGTTAAAAAAGTAAAAGCGGATTCGCTGCCGCGCGATGTGATCGAAAAAGTTTTGGATGCGGGCAACCGCGCGCCGAATCATCATAAGGTGCGCCCCTGGCGATTTGTAGTGTTGACAGGGAACGGGCGGAGCAAACTTGGAGATGCGATGTCCGGCTCACAGCGCGACCGTCAGCCTGATCTGCCGCAAGAGGCATTCGACAAAACCCGGGCATTGCCGCTTCGCGCTCCCGTGGTCATTGCCGTTGGCGTTGATAAACCCGCCGAAGCGAAAATCCCTGAGTTGGAAAATTATGCCGCCGTTTCCGCTGCATGTCAGAATATTTTGCTGGCGGCTCATGCTCTCGGACTTGGCGCGATCTGGCGCACGGGCGAGTGGGCGCGTGATGCAAAGGTGAAGGAATTTTTAGGGTTCGCAGAAGACCAGCACATTGCGGGGTTTATTTATGTTGGTTATCCTGAAATGGAGGGCACACCTGCTCCGCGCCCATCGTTTGAAGATAGAACGGTGTGGATGGAGTAGGTAT
>DYDH01000099.1:0-2719 GCA_020717985.1 Herpetosiphon sp.
CAACGCATCCAACAAAATGGCATCGGTGCGGCGGTTGGAACTGAGCAACAGGTAGGATTGATCGCTGTAGGCTGTGGTGAAATTTGCCGCGCCCGCAGTTTCAACGACATGGTTGTTCACATAAAGTCGAATGGCATCCAATTGCGTGTTGTCGTCGATCACCGGCCACAGCCAGCCGATGGCTTCCATCGAAAGTTTATCAATGCCGGCCTCGTTGAAAAGCGCTTCGGCTTTTTGTGCGTCGCGGTCGCCGCTCAAATTGCGGACGTAAAGCGCGTACGCGCTGAGCGTCCAACGCGTGTTCTCGCTATACCAGGCCGGGTAATGGCTTTCGATATTGCGCAGATACGCCAGTGAATTTTGCATCATATCCGGCGGCACATTGAAGCCCTTTTCCTGTGCGCGGAACAAGGCATGAGCCACATGGATGGAATTGAACGGACTCGACTCGAATCCGCGACGCCAGTACGGGAATCCGCCATCGTAGTTTTGCATTCCCTGCAGGCGTTCAATATCGCGGCTAACGGCTGATTCCATTTCAGTGGGCGAGGGCAACCCGTCAGCTTTGAATGCAGTCAAAACGTCACGCAGGGATGCGACGGCCAAAATCCGCGAAGCCAACTGCTCCGAACATTCATACGGATATGCCACCAGATACAACACCGCATCGGTCAGGGATTGCAAGGCGGTCGAGGATGTGCTGATCTCCAATCCGCCGTATTGCGGGAAGACGCCGGTTGGATATTGCACTGGCTGGGCAGTTGCGCCGTCATCAATCACGCCGTACGTTGCGAAGGCTTCAGTGGTGGCGGGAGCGTAAACGGGCATTTCCACGGTTGCGGCGTCGGCATAATTTCCAGAGGTCGCCGCGATCTGCACGCGGGCCGTTCCCGCCATCATTGTGTTTGCCGGGAAGAGCACTTCCACGCGGTCATTGGCCGGGACAGTGACTCGTTGACCCGCATTTCCAATTTCAAGGTTGGTGGCGCGCGCGGCGACATTTACGGTCATCGGTTCGTCGGTTTGATTTTGCAGGATGACCGGCAGTTCGAATTTGTCGCCAAAGTTGAGGAAGCGCGGCGCGGACGGACGCACCATCAGCGGCAATCTTGCAGTCAGGTTTGATTCACCCGTGCCGAATTGACTTCCGCCGCCATCCACCGCCACGACCATGATTCGGTAGCGCGTGAGATTATCGGGAAGTTGGATCGAAATACGCGCTTCGCCGTTGAAGTTTGTCCGCACGGCGGGGGTGAAATTTGCCAGCGGGTTGAAGTCGGTGCGGACATCAATGGGCGCTTGTGGTTGTTCTACTCCTCCGCCTCCGGTCTGTGGCAACGCGGTCGCCATCGGCGCGGCCATTGGCATGGCAGCATCCTCAAGCAGTGGACCAAATGCTCCGGCGATACCCCTGTTGGAATCTGCGGCTTCTTTTGCCAATGCCTGCGGGTCAGCCAGAATGATATTGGCGCGGCTGTAAATGCTCGAAAGATACGGGGAACGGTCTGAGTAGAAAACGCTCAGCGGGTCGCTCAGTTGGTAATCGGTCAAGGCCAGGATGGCTTCATCCACAACTACGACGGCCAGTTCGGCATCGGGTACGGGCAAGCCATGCGAATCTTTGACGATGACATTCAACGCGGTATTGCTGCCCGGCTCCAACGCAGATTGGTCTGGAGTGACTTGCAAGGACAATGTCCGTTGCAGCGGCGGGATTTTTAGATTCAGTTGTCCGCTGGCGAAGGCGGGGCGGGGCGGCACATCTTTGATGGTTTCGCCGTTGTCATCGGTGCGCGGCGCGGAGCCGACCAAGTCCACTTGAATGTTCAAGTTGGAGATGTGCTTGTCTTCGATGGGAATGTTGATCGTGGTCGAGCCGTCTTTGATCGTGAAGCGCGTGGTATACAAAATGCCGCTGCGCGTGACGGTGACCATCCCTTCGGCGGGACTGAACGGGGATTGAATCAAAATTTTTGCCGTGTCGCCGGGTTGATAATTTTCCTTGTCTGGAATCAACGTCACTTGTTCCTGCTCCACACTGCGGGCGGGGGGCATTTTGCCGCCGCTGACCCAGCGTGTGAACTGGCTTTGGTTCTTGCGTCCCAGTTCATCTGTGACGCTGGCTGTGATGCGGTAACTTCCGCCGAGGGAAGTTTCAAAGGAACAGGAACCAGCCTCGGGCGCGGATTGTTTCGAGCAGGTCTGAACGTCTGCCACTTGCTCAGTCCATTCGCCTTTGATGTATTTCCAATCCAATCTGCCTGCCGTAATTTCAACCGGACGATTTTCCACCGGCTTACCATCCAGATCGGTGACGATGAAATCCACTTTGATGGGTTTGCCTTTTTCGACAAAATAACTTTCGCTGCGGATGCCGATGTAAACATTCGCCGGGTGGACGAGGAGCGAGGTGGTGCTGCTCCACGCCTGACTGTTGACATCCATCACCGTGGCTTGCGCCGAAACGCTTTGTGGCTGCGGGTCTTTGCTGCCCTGCTGTTTGAAATCCACGCCGAGATAATGCGTGCCGCTGGCGTCTGTTTTGCCGGTGAAGATTTGCGATTGGGTGTTGCCGCCGCCCTGATAAAAATTATCATAGAACCACCACGGCTGCCATGAGCCAAAGGTGAAATCTGGCCAGTTGGGCGGGGCGTAACTGCCGGGGGTGGTCATTACATTCCAGGTCACATCGGCATTGGGCAAGCCGCCGCCGGCATAG
>DYDH01000099.1:2746-16309 GCA_020717985.1 Herpetosiphon sp.
TGATCTCCGGCGAAATACGGTCCGCTCGTTTCGTTGCGCGCGCTGACCTCAAATTCGGGTCGTCGAAATTCCTGTATTTGAATGGTGTGCGTGTATTGGGTTCCATCCAGCCAGCCGAGCGAACCGCCTTCGGCGTTCATATAAATTTGAGCGACGCCGAGGTTGGTGGCTTGCGGAATGGTGAAGGTCAGGTCAAAGCCGCCGAGGGCGTTGGCTTTTGCGCTGCCGCTGCCGAGTTCGTTGCCCAGCGGATCCATGATCTGATAAATGATCGAATTAAGTTCGCTGCCGATCAGCGTCACGTCGCCATCCTGTTTGCCGCCGATGCGCCTCAGCCAGCCTTTGAGGTGAACTTCCTCGCCCGGGCGGTACATTTTGCGGTCATCGAAAACATACCAGCGCAGAGAATCCGCGGGCGGCGCGGCAAGCCACGGGTCGTCGCTCCAAAAATAGGTCGAGCGCGGCAGGATGGACTGGTCAGCGCCATTGCGGGCGACCAGATATGTTGCGCCGGTTGGGATGTCGAAACGGGCAACGCCATCTGCGCCGCTGGTAATGGTTCCGCCTTTCTCGGGTTGAATCTGCACACCCGACAGCGGAGCGCCGTCTTTTAGGTCTGTTGCCCAGGCCACCATTTCGCTGTGGTCGGTGTAGGCATCCAAGCCGATCTGCGTCACCTGCACCCAGGTGATGATGGTTTGCGAGAGACGCGCCCATTTGTCATTGTCGTTTTCGAATAATTTTGCGGGCGGTTCGAGGATGATGACAAAGTGACCGAAACTGCCGGTCATATATTGACTCAGGTCAATATTCACTTGTGTCAGGGTATCGTCGGGTAGTTCGAGCGCGAGCGATTTATCTTCGACGAGTTTGCCCGGCATGATCGGCAGTACATTAGTTTGCTGCCAGTCACGCAGATATTGTTTGTACGCCGGCCAATCTGAAGGTTGAACGGCATAGATTTTCAGATTCAGCTTTTTGTAATTGATGGCATACGCCGAGAAGATTGGTTTCGTTGCGGATGGGTCGAGGGTCAGGAAGTTTTGCTGTGTGTTGACCAAAAGCGAATCGGCTTTGCCGACCTTGAATTTCAACTTTTGATCTGATCCCAACTGCTGTCCGAATTCATCCTGAATTTTTCCCGACACAGTGACGGTGTAGGTGGTCTGCCCGGCCGTCTCGCCGCTGAGTTCGATTGAGTTGCCGAAAACATTAACCGTCATGCCGGGTATTTCCGGCGAAACACTCAGCATATCTTCGCTGAAAATATCCATGTCCAGCGGGTTGTTGAATTGGATGGAGAACGGAGTCAGCGGCGGGCATTTGTCATCGTACCAGGAACAGCGATGATCTTCGATTTTCAAAGGCGCGTAAGTTGAAAAGCCAAAAGATTGCGCTTCGGTTGTGGTCAGCGGACCTTCGGCGGAGGGCGTTCCGGGGCCGACGTTCACCGAAATATTTGTTTCGGTGGGGAAGGGCTTCGTGGCGCGAAACGCAAGCCAGCGTCCTTCGGGCGCATTCTTCACCATTTGGCTGATTTGTTCATCTTTCTCAATTTCGCTTTGGCTTGCCAAAACAATTTCCGCAGTGCGGAATCCTGCTGTGACTTGAATGGTCTTCAAGACCGCGGCCGGGTCAATGCGCTGGTCGAACAAAATAAAAAAGAGCGGCTCAAGCGGCTGCGGCGACGCGCTCGGATAACTGGTCACAACTTTTGGCGGGGGAGTTGTGAAACTCCACGAAACTGCCGCGGCCAGCGTTTCTCCGCTCGCAGATTTTGTGCCGGCGGGCACGGTGGCGCGGTATTCGGTGGCTTTGGGCAGGCGGTCGATCAACTCTGAATCGTATTCAAAGGTCAGGGTTTTTGTCCCAAGCCAGCGCCATGTGCCGGGCAGGGATGGTTCGATTTTAAGCGGCACATCTGCGTGTGCAAGATCGCCCAACGTCCCAAGCGGAACCATTGGCTGATTGAATGTCACGCTGACGAATGGCGCGATGGGAATTTCACCCTCGGGTGAATATCTCAACACTTGAAGTCGACCCGCTTCCACCGCCCCCGGAGTGGGTTCAGTCTCGAGCGGCGGGAACGACTCTGAGACAATATTCCCCGGCTGCGGAGGCGGGAGAACATCCAGCGGCAGATTGAATTCTGTCTGCTGAGTCGAATCAATTGACAGCGCGGGCAGGCGCGAGAGGATCAATTCAGACTCTGCAGGAGCGAGCGGTTCGCTGCTTGCGGCAGGCAGCACATCCATTGTTTGCGGCTGTGATTGTCCCTCGCTCAATTCAATGCTTATGCTGTAATTTTCCGTATTTTCATCAGAAGACTGAGTCATATCCACCTCAACAGGCGCGGGGGTTGTATTGCCCTGGGGAATGATGTCGCCAGGTTGAAACCACTTTGCTAAAAGAACAAAACCACCAACACATACGAGGAAAATAACACCGGCGAACACAAGTGCGTTTTTTGTACTAAAACCAGGTTTTCGATTGTCTGTCATGGAAGAAGTCCTCCTTCCACATTATAACGCTTCAACCGGGGGTAAAGTTCCAGACGAATCAGCATGCTCCAGAGATATGTATAAACAGTATAATGAAAACAACATCATGTTATTGTTTCGCTAAATTACAGGTAATAGGAGACTGAATGTATGCCTGACCGTAACCTTGCCGCAAGACGCCTTATGGCAGTCACTGAAGAAGAGCTTCAGCGTATTGTTCTGGATATTCACGATGGTCCTGTGCAAAACCTGTTTGCCGCCCTCAGCCAGTTGACCATTCTCCGTTCGCAAATCAGCGGTACTCAATCGTCAACCGAAGAATGTGTCGCGGTTATCAATCGCACGATTAACCTGCTGACAACTTCGCTTGGGGATATTCGTGATCTGTTGGGGACATTTCGTTCCCCTGAATTCGCCAAAAGCGGATTATCCGAGATCGTCGAGGATATTGTCATCCAACATGAATCAATTTCATCCGGCACAGTAACGCTTGAGATGAAAGATCCATTGCCCGAGTCCGCCTCCCTGCAAGTCAAAATTGCATTGTGCCGCATTCTTCAGGAGTCTCTTTCAAACGTCCGCCGTCATTCCGGTGTGGAAAACGCAACGGTCAAATTATGGGCGGAAAAAGGATGCCTCTTTTTGGAAATTTCGGATCAGGGACGCGGGTTTGAGCCGCCATTGCTGAACGGACCAAAAGCGACGGAGAAGCATGAGCACATTGGCTTGCGGGGAATGCGGGAACGGGCTGCGCTGGTTGGCGGGGAATTTTCCGTTGAGAGTCATCCGGGTGCGGGGACGCAAATTCGTGTCGAGGTTCCAACATATGAGTGATGCATCGCGTATCCGAATTGTATTGGCTGATGATCATGCCCTTGTACTGGAGGGTCTTCGCGCCATATTGAATGCCGAGCCTGACCTCCATGTGGTTGCAACAGCCACCGACGGAGAGCGCCTGTTGGAAGCCGTGCGGCGCTTTACTCCCGATGTGGTGGCAATGGATATACAGATGCCCTTCATGGATGGACTGACATGTTTGCGTCGTATCCGCGCTGAGGAAATCCCTGTGCGTGTGCTGATTATCAGCGCTTTTGGGGATGCCCAAACTTTGCGCGCCGCAGTCGAAGGCGGCGCGGATGGCTTTTCCCTCAAGACCGACCCGCCCGAAGTGACGCTTGCCGCAATTCGTCAGGTGGCCGCGGGGCACATGGTTTTCCCCGAAGCCGCCCGCCGCTTATTAATTCGCAGACCCACACAAGATCCAAATGCGCTGACAGACCGCGAAGATGCCGTGCTGGCGCTTGTCGCAGAGGGAAAGAGCAATGCTCAGATCGGGGTAACGCTAAATCTGAGCGAAAATACCGTCAAATTCCACTTGAAAAACCTCTTTTTGAAGCTCGGCGTGAACAACCGCACCGAAGCCGCCTCGAAATTCCAAAAGTAAATCCCACCCAAAAGGGTGGGCTATCCCACTCGTACTAATTATCACAAACTATCCAAGAGAGTGTTCTGTTGAACGCTCTCTACGGTTATCCTTTCATTACACATTCCAAGAAAGGATGGTCGTTATGATCGTATCAACTGCTGAACTATTCAAAGCCGCGTATGGGAAATTCGCCATCGGCGCATACAACATCAACAATATGGAACAGGCCCTCGGTTTGTTCCAGGGACATGTTGAAGCCCAGGCTCCCTTCATTATCCAAATTTCTAAAGGAGCGCGCAAATATGCCGGAGTGAAAATGCTCGAAGCTATTATCCGCGCCTGTGATGAGGAATTCCCCGAGGCCATTTATGCTGTTCATCTTGATCACGGCGATGAACAGACCTGTTACGAATGTATCGACTCGGGTTTCTACTCGTCGGTGATGATTGATGCATCACATGAATCCTTCGAGGAAAACGTGGCTATTACCCGCCGCATTGTAGACCGGGCGCACGCCAAAGGCTTGAGCGTGGAAGCCGAACTCGGCATGTTGGGGGGCGTCGAGGAGCACGTCAGTGTGGATGAAAAGAACGCCAGCCTGACCAACCCTGACGAAGCCAAAGCCTTTGTCGAACAAAGTGGATGCGACAGCCTGGCCGTCGCCATTGGTACCAGTCACGGCGCATATAAATTCAGCGGCAGTCAAGGCTTGCACTTTGACGTGACCGCCGAAATCCAAAAACGTCTGCCCGGTTTTCCTCTGGTCATGCACGGATCGAGTTCTGTGCCGCAGGATGAAGTGGCGCGCATTAATGCTGCTGGCGGTGCGCTGGATTCATCAGCCAAAGGCGTGGACGAAACCCAATTTGCCAAAGCCGTTCCACTTGGCGTGACAAAGATCAATATTGACACAGACGGTCGCCTGGTCTGGACCCGCGTTCACCGTGAGTCCTTCCGCGACGATCCAAAAAATTTCGACTTCCGCAAACCTGGCAAGGAATATGTGCGAGCCTATGCCGATTTCATGGTCAACAAATCAAAAGCCCTGCTCTCGTTTGGCACATTGCCGCAGGTGCGCGCCGCTGTTCGAGCAGCAAAAGGATAAGCGATGAGCGAAAATCCCAATCGAAATCTTGCACTGGAACTGGCGCGTGTGACTGAAGCCGCGGCCCTCGCCGCCGGTCACTGGGTGGGGCGTGGACAGAAGGAAGCCGGCGACGGAGCAGCCGTTGAAGCCATGCGCCTGATGCTTTCCACGATCGATATGGAAGGCGTGGTGGTCATCGGCGAAGGCGCAAAGGACGAAGCCCCCATGCTGTTCGACGGCGAAAAAGTTGGCAACGGTTTTGGCGCCTCAGTGGATGTGGCAGTTGACCCCGTCGAAGGCACATCCCTGCTTGCGTATGGCCGCCCAGATGCCATCTCAGTTGTCGGCGTAGCCCCGCGCGGAACCATGTGGTCGCCGGGTCCGGGCTTTTACATGAACAAACTCGTTGTTGGTCGGGATGCGCGGTCAGCGATCCATGCCGGGTCTTTGTCGGCTCCTGTCAAAGAAACATTGGCTGCCATCTCGGACGCGCTCGATAAAAGGATTTCCGACCTGACCATCTTTGTGCTCGATAAACCCCGCCACCAAAAGTTGATCGCGGATATTCGTGAAGTAGGGTCACGCGTCCTGCTCCGTACCGATGGGGACGTGGCCGGCGCATTAATGGCCGCCACTCCCAACTCTGGCGTGGATGTGCTGATGGGCATTGGCGGCACTCCCGAAGGCGTCATCGCGGCGTGCGCTGTGCGTGCATTGGGCGGGGCGATGCTTGGTCAATTAGCCCCGCAAAAGGACGAAGAGCGTGTAGCCATCGAGGCTGCCGGGCTTGACATCAACCATGTGCTAACCGAAGCCGACCTTGTGCAAAGCGACGATGTTTATTTTTCCGCCAGCGGCATCACCGACGGAGTGCTTCTGCCGGGCGTTCACTACACCAGCGAAGGCGCATCCACTGCCACCATCGTCATGCGCGGCAAGACCGGCACCATTCGCAGAATTTACGCCGAGCATCGTTTGGATAAACTGCGCGACATCAGCGCAGTACCGTATTAGCCGAATCTACTAATTTATCACCCCACCCAATCAACCAAGGAGAAAAATATGTCCGAACCCAATTCCACCCCAGCTACCCCTGCCGATGACAAATCCCTGTTCAACGCAGGCGTCAAGGAATATAGCGCCGAGGGACGCCACTATTGGAGTCCTGGTTACAAGCCAACCGACACGCAGGTTCTAGCCGCTTTTCGTGTAACTCCACAGGAAGGAGTTTCATTTGAGGAGGCCGCCGCCGCTGTGGCCGCAGAATCCTCCTTCGCCACCTGGACTAATGTTTGGTCTGATTATCTGGTGGACGGCTCGCGCTACTCGGCGCGTACCTATGAAATGAAGAGCGTGCCCGGGCGAAACGATCAGGTGATGGCTTATATCGCCTATCCGCTCGATCTATTCGAGGAAGGTTCAATGGGCAACTTGATGTCTTCGCTGGTGGGCAATGTATTTGGTTTCAAGCCCTTGCGTGCCTTGCGCCTCGAAGACCTCTACTTCCCGCCCGCCTTGCTTAGCACCTTCCAAGGCCCGCCGCATGGCATCGCTGTGGAACGCGACCGCATGGATAAATATGGACGCCCGTTCCTCGGCGCGACCATGAAACCCAAGCTGGGACTTTCTGCCAAGAACTACGGACGCCTCGTTTATGAAGCCTTGCGCGGCGGATTGGATTTCACGAAAGACGACGAGAATATCACCTCCCAGCCATTCATGCGTTGGCGTGACCGCGCCGAGTTCGTGATGCATGCCGTCAAACAGGCCGAATCGGAAACCGGCGAGCGCAAGGGACATTATCTCAACGTGACCGCTGGCGACATGGAAGAAATGTACGCCCGCGCTGAACTGGCCAAGGAACTCGGTTCGCGCATCATCATGGTGGATTATCTGATCGTCGGCTTTACCGCTTTCACTTCGCTTTCCAAGTGGTGCCGAAAGAATGGAATGTTATTGCACGCCCACCGCGCCCTGCATTCGGTTTTGGATCGCCAGCCCAATCACGGCATCAACTGGCGCGTGTTGGCCAAGATGTGCCGCATCGTCGGCGCTGACCATTTGCACAACGGAACCGTCGTCGGCAAGTTGGAAGGCGACCGCGCATCCACCATCGGCATCAATGAAATGATGCGCGAGACCCGCGTTGCCACGGTGGAACAATGCCCGGGGCACCACTTTGACCAGCAGTGGCTGTCCATGCCCGCCATGATGCCGGTCGCTTCGGGCGGCATCCATGTTTGGAACATGCCCGAACTTGTCTCCATCTTCGGTGATGATGTAGTTCTGCAATTTGGCGGCGGCACAGTCGGTCACCCGTGGGGCAGCGCCGCCGGAGCAACCGCCAACCGTGTCGCATTGGAAGCGGTTGTCAAGGCGCGCAACGAAGGAAAAGACCTGCTGGCCGAAGGCAACGACATCCTCAAAGGCGCCGCACGCACCAGTCCCGAATTACGCGCCGCGATGGAAACATGGAAGGGCATTACCTTCGAGTTCGAATCTGTCGATGCGCTGGGCAAGTCATAACCCGATATAAAGGAGCAACCATGAAAACTGAAACCTTCTCTTACATCCCCGCCCTGACCAGCGACGAAGTTGCCAAACAGGTGCAGTACTTCCTGAAGAATAGCTGGGTTCCCGGTATTGAATATTCTGCCAGCCCCACCCCTGAACTTGCCTATTGGAGTTGGTGGAAACTGCCCATATTCAGCGCCAGTTCGCCGCAGGACCTACTGACCGAGTTATCGGCTTGCAAAGATGCCCACCCCAACGCATATATCCGCATCACCGCGTATGATAATATCCGGCAATGTCAGGTGATGAGTTTTGTTGTTCATGTTCCTGCGTGACATAAAAGACCCTAAAGGCTTTTTCGGTAAACCGGGTAAAAATTTACAAATGAAACCTTTAGGGTCTGTCACGATATTTTATAAAAGGCAACCATCATGAGAAAAAAACGTCCCATCATTCTCGCTATTGTCGGCGATAGCGCCGCTGGAAAAAGTACGCTCACCAATGGGCTGGTAAAAATTCTCGGCGAAGACCGTGTTACGGCCATCTGCACCGATGACTATCACAAATATGACCGCAAGGAACGCGCCGCGCTGGGCATTACCCCTTTGCATCCCGATTGCAATTATATGGATGTGATGCAGCTCCACATGGAGCGCATGCACTACGGGCAGCCGATCTTGAAGCCGGTGTACGACCATGACAATGGAATGCTCACCCGGCCGGAGTATGTGATACCAAAAGAATTTGTGATCGTTGAAGGTTTGCTGGGATTCAGTTCCCCGGTTCTGGAGCAGTTCTACGACGTGAAGGTCTTCCTCGACCCGCCGGAAGATTTGCGCGCAGTCTGGAAACTCAGGCGCGATACCACAAAACGCGGTTACACCATCGAAGAGGTAAAGGCTGAAATGAAGAAGCGCGAATGCGACACGCAGGCCTTTATCCGCCCCCAGCGAAGCCGTGCCGACATTGTTGTTCAGTTCTACCCGTCGGAGGGTAGTGACCCCGAAAAGAATGGCTCACACCTTAATGTGAGATTGGTGCTGCGCCCCACGATTCCCCATCCTGACCTGTCTTACCTGGTGGATGGATCACAGCCAGCCGCTCCCGGCATCCGCCTTGAATTGGGGCGTGACAATGGGCTGCCGGTGGACTTCCTTGAAATTGACGGCAACGTGAGTTCGGAACACGCCCAACAATTGGAAGACGCGATCTGGAGTCACCTGCCCGACCTGCGTTCATTGCGTGAAGAAGCCTTCGGTGATTACCAGGATCGCGCGGAGACAAAACACAGTCATCCGTTGGCGCTCGCGCAGTTGTTGATCACCTATCATCTGTTGCGCAAATACAACAACCTTGAGCAAATTCCAATGGCGTCGCCTGTGGCAGCATTGAGTCGCTTGCAATCCGGGGAAGGCGAAAAAGTATAGAAGAATTCCAAATCAAATTTCACTATTTTGAAGTTTGATTTGGAAAATCAGTTGCCAGCCGCAACAGAATTCACGCGATGACCTTGCACAGGAGATGACCATGATTAAACTCGCACCGTCCCTTCTCGCCGCTAATTTTGCCCGCCTCGAATCTCATGCCCGCGAAGCCGTCACTGCCGGCGCGGATTGGCTACACATAGATGTGATGGATGGACACTTTGTTCCCAACATTACCTTTGGACCGCTCATCGTTGATGCCCTGCGACCGCTTTCCAAAGAGACCGGCGCATTGCTCGATGTGCATTTGATGATCGAAAAGCCCGAACGGTATATTCCGGAATTTGTCAAAGCGGGGGCTGAACTTGTCACGGTGCATGTTGAGACCTGCCCGCATTTGCATCGGACGATTCAGCAGATCAAGGAATTGGGAGCAAAAGCCGGGGTCACGTTGAATCCAGCCACGCCGTTATCCACACTGGAAGAGATTTTGCCTGAAGTTGATATGGTGTTGATCATGTCGGTCAACCCTGGGTTTGGCGGGCAGAAATACATCCCGTTATCAACCGCAAAGATTCGCCGCCTGCGGCAGATGCTGGATGCGATTGGTTCAAAAGCATGGCTGGAGGTGGACGGGGGAGTCCACGCGGGGAATATTGCCGAGGTCGTGCAAGCAGGCGCGGATGTGTTGGTTGCCGGCAGCGCCGTCTTCGGCGGGAAAAATTCCGTTGCCGAAAATATATCTGCTTTGCGGGCGGCGTGTAGTTAGATTGTTGTCTGATAACCTGAATCAACATCTCAAGTCACATGCTATTCAAATGACTTTTGCATAATTCCTAAACTGATACACCTGAAATGACTTGTGAATGATTTGTTCACAGGTCATTTTTATTTTTGAGGGGAGATGCTCCATTTGGGTAAGAAATTTTTAACTACATACCCATGGATAACCGATTTATGCCCGCATATTCTCCATTGGGGTAATGGTCACATCCTTTTGAATCCATACAATAAGACCCACAAAGATCGTTCGTATTTCTGGATGTGAGGTAGTTCATGTTTTTCGCGATAACCATTTTCGTGCTGGCATACATTGCAATCGCAAGCGAAAAATTTCCGCGTCATTGGGTGGCGTTATTGGGCGGCTCGCTGCTGATTTTGTTCGGCGTGCTCACCCCCTCTGAAGCGCTGGCTTATATCAGTTGGGAAACGCTGGGACTGGTTGCGGGAATGTTCACGCTGGTTGCGATCCTTGTTCAAGCCGGCTTCTTCACCTGGTTGGCGATGACTTCCCTGCGGAAAGTGAATTATCACCCGGCATCTTTGTTCGTGATTTTGATTTCACTGGCGGCTTTGCTGGCCATGTTCATGGACAGCATCACCGTCATGCTGTTCCTTTCGGCGCTGACCTTACAGCTTTGCCTTTTGTTGAAGCTCGACCCCGTGCCGCTCATTATTGCGGAAGTCTGTGCGGCCAATACTGGCGGTGCGGCGACGCTGGTGGGTGATCCGCCGAATGTTATTTTAGGCACGACATTGGGTTTCAACTTTTCCGATTTCGCGCTTAATACGGGTCCGCTTGCTTTGGCGGCGGCTTTGTTGATGTTGGTTATTTTTTATTTGGTGAACCGCAAGAAATTGCAGAATGCGCATGTTGCCTTAACTGCCGACATGATTGATGCGATTGACGAACTGCACAGCGAACCGCTGCATGCGCATCTGACTCGCGTTGGTTTGACAGGCTTTCTGATGGCGGTTGTCCTTTTGGTCTTTCACATCCCGCTCAGCACGTTGACCGGGCTCCCAATCAACGCCGCGACCGCTGCCTTGATTCCGGCGGGTATTGCCCTAATCGCCATGCGCGATGATCAGCGCAAGAACATCCTGCTCAAAATTGATGGCGAAAGTATTTTATTTTTTGCAGGTCTGTTCATGATGATCGGCGGACTGGAGAAGGTTCATCTTTTTGAAAAGCTGGCTGAGTCCATGTCAAATGCCATATCCAACCCAAATGCGCTGATATTGGCTCTGCACTGGGGACCCGGACTGGCAAGCGGCATTGTGGATAACGTTCCGCTGGCACTGGCGATGACCTACGTCCTCAAAGACCTGGCGGCAATCCCCGGTATGCCCGCCTTGAGCCTGATGGTCTGGTCGTTGGCGTTGGGTGTGGATGTCGGCGGCAACCTGACGCCCATCGGGGCTTCTGCGAATGTGGTGGCGTATGCCTACATGGAACATAATCACGGCTCAATTGGCTGGAAGCGTTGGCTGATGATTGCAGTACCGCCGACCATCCTGGCCATGATCCTCATTTCATTCCTGTTGATGTTCAAAAGCCAGATCGGTTGGTATTAATTTTTTCAAGGAAAAGGAATTATACAAATGGTCTTACTCTCTTATATCGGCTATATCATGATCGCCCTGTTGTTGATGAACATGTTTGCAAAAGCACGTCCGCAGATCAAGGAGCGCGCGCCCGGAAAAGCATTGAAGACGCTGCCCATGGGAATACAGTCCCGCTTCCAATTGCAACGCTCAAGTCTGCTGGCCTTATTGACCGGGATTTTGTTTGGCGTGTTCACTGGCTGGCTTCCCGCAAGTACTGCCTCGATCGTTGGCGCATTTGCGCTCTTTGCCCTTTTTATACCGATGCGCTACACATTCACAACCAAAGGTGTGGCGGTTGGAGAGGGAATGTTTTATCCGTGGAGCGATTTTTCCGGTTTCATTGTGAATGGATCGAGTCTTAAGCTGGACAATCCCACTTTATTTGGACGTCTCACGTTATTCATCAAGCCCGCCGAAATGAACAATGTGTTGCAGTACGTTGAACGCTACGTTGGAACGAAATAAAAAACTTTACATAGGAGAAGTGAAATATGAAAGCTATCAATAAAAAGAAGTGGATCTATATTTTGTCATTATTGGTCTTTGCCCTGACCTTTGCGTTTGCCACACCCGCATTTGCGCAGGAGGGCATACCACCCACCGCTGACCAGGTTAGCGATCTTGAACTCGGAATCAACATGTTGTGGATGCTCCTCGGCGGCTTTCTGGTATTCTTCATGCAGGCTGGTTTCGCTCTGGTGGAAACAGGCTTCACCCGTAACAAGAACGTCGTTCACACCATGATGATGAATATGATGGTGTTCTGTATCGGCGCAGTTGGTTACTGGCTAACCGGCTTTGCCTTCCAATTCGGCGGCGTAAATGCCGCTTACCCAGCAGTCTCCACCGTCGGCGCGATTGCTGGCGAATGGGCGCACTCCCCGATCACACTCGGTGATTGGCAGGGACTTCTTGCTACGCCGTTGATTCGCATTGGTCAGTTCGGCATCCTCGGTGGCAGCGGATTCATGCTGGCTGGCTTGGGCACGAATGCCGGCATCCTCTCGTTCTTCCTTTTCCAAATGGTATTCATGGACACAGCCGCAACCATTCCAACCGGTTCGATGGCTGAACGCTTGAAGTTTGTCGGCTTTGTTTTGATGGCCCTCTGGGTCAGCATGTTCATCTACCCGATGGTCGCCGGATGGATCTGGGGCGGTGGCTGGTTGCAAAACCTTGGTCGTATTGCTGGATTTGGCAACGGAGCAGTGGATTTCGCTGGTTCCGGTCCCGTACACATGATTGGTGGTGTTGTGGGTCTGGCTGGTGCAATCGTACTTGGACCCCGCATCGGCAAGTTCAATAAAGACGGCTCTGCCAACTCCATCCCCGGGCACAACATCACGATCGGCGTGCTTGGAACGATTATCCTTTTCTTCGGTTGGTTCGGATTCAACCCCGGCTCGTCACTTGGCTTTTTGGGTGGCTTTCGCAACTTGGCTGTGATCGCCGCCGTCAACACATTGCTGGCGGGCGCCGCTGGCGGCTGTGCCGCGATGACTTATATGTGGCTCTTCGGCCCCTCCAAGAAACCCGATGCTGGCATGTCGGTCAATGGCGTTCTGGCTGGCTTGGTGGCAATCACCGCGCCTTGCGCCTTCGTAGATGTTTGGGCAGCGGTTTTGATCGGAACCATTGCGGGCGTGCTGGTTATTTGGGCTTCGATCGCGCTTGAAAAACTCAAGATTGACGACCCCGTTGGCGCAGTACCCGTTCACATGGTCAATGGCGCGTGGGGTGTTCTGGCAGTTGGTATCTTCGCCAATGGCAATCCTGACACCGCCGCTTGGAATGGTATGGAAAGCGCGGTCACCGGTTTGTTGTACGGCGGCTCAACCCAAATCCTCGCTCAACTTGCCGAAGTTCTCAGCATTTTCGTGATTGTCTTTGGCTTGTCGTGGCTATTCTTCAAGGCTTGCTACTCACTTGGCTTGATGCGTGTTTCTGCCAAAGACGAATTGGAAGGTTTGGACATGCCTGAAATGGGCTCCCTCGCTTATCCTGCCGACTGGGAACCTGCGCCTAACGCATAATCGTAATATGTTCATTATATGTCGTTGCGAGGAGGGCGCTTGCTCTTTCCACCGAAGCAATCCCCTGTTATTTCGGAGATTGCTTCGGCTAAGAACAAGGGCGCCTCGCAACGACATAGTTGTACTGAACGTGGGCGCAAATTGCGCTTTTGTCGAATGGACACGGCGGGGGATAAATCCCCGCCTC
>DYDH01000374.1:0-779 GCA_020717985.1 Herpetosiphon sp.
CCCTGAGCATCGCCGGGATCTGATCCGTTTGAGGCGCTGGTTTTCCCATTCCGGCGAAGATCAGTCGCATCGTGACTCAGCCTTGATTCCTAGACCAGCCAATACACAATCCCCACCGGCAGGCATGTGCAGACCAGGCCGGCCCCGGCATCCGTTCCAGCCGTGTTATCGCTGATACCCGGGATGCGGGGATTTAATTCAGAACTTCGATGTTCGGTTCGAGAGGGATGCGTTCAATCAAATCCAGGAAATCCGCTTCCGTCACATCGGAATCCGGCTTGTCCATCAAAGCCAGGAGGGTCGCTTCCATCACGTTTGTGCCGAAACTGCGGCCTTCCAGCCGCGGCGTGACCGTGACAAGAATGTGCAAATTGCGTTGCTTCAATTCTTCGACATTCTTCGCTGTGGTCGTATTAGTGACGATGATTTTTCCGGTCAGATCATCGGGCATGTGCTGGCGGACCTGCAAAAAATCTCCCGCGATGACGTACGATTGCCGGTAATATTTCGTCCATTTGGGTTGAGGCGGCTTATCCTGCTCCGAGCCAAGCGGGTACAACCATGCGAACGGCATCAGGGAGATAACGGGGAGAAATATGGCCGCAAGCAGGCGTGCCTGTCCGAGCGTTTTCATCGTAAAGGGTAAACCAAGCGCGAACATGAAGTCACCGAAAGTGACATCGAGACCCGCTTCCAGCATGGCTTTGCCCATCCCGTAGCGTTCCATGATGCAGGTTTGCAAGGCGGGCATTCCCTTGAGGGATTTGCCCTCTTTCTCG
>DYDH01000374.1:801-2989 GCA_020717985.1 Herpetosiphon sp.
CGAAAGCCCGTTTTTCGAGCAACCCTTTCACCCGGCTGCCATCTCCCACTTTGCTGATCTTGATCGCGTTGCGGAACTTCTTTGGCTCGCGAAAATAATAACGGTGATCTGCAACCTGTAAATAAAAACCGGCTCCGCCCACACCGAAGGCGTCCACTTTGCCGTCCATTTCACGATAGAGTTGGGCGGCTTTATTTACATCGCCGTTTGTCCCCTGCCGCGTGATCTCGAATTCCTGCCCCAGAAAAACATGCCGTGTCGTATGGTCCCGTGACGCTGACCCTATGCTGATCGAGAGTATTTTTTTCATCTGTGTCTCCTGATTGAGTTGATGTCAATGCTTGCCTGTATGATAACACCGAAAGTAACCTGGGGTCTGTTTTTTGGCGAGTGGGGAGGTAATCCTGCCCGAATTGGCTGGCGGTGTGCGGCGGTGCGAGTTTGATCAGTTCAGCCAGACCAAAATCCCCGCCAGCACGCACGCGCAGGCACAGGCCAGGGCCAGACTGACCGTAATCCAGGCCGGAGCCGGGATCCGTCCCAGCCAGGGCAGGCGGGGCGGACCTGCAAACTCCTGCTCCGCGCCGGTCAGCATTTCGCGCCGTTTCCACACCATCCAGACCACATAAGGAATACCGAGACTCAACGCGCTCAAGGCGAACAGGCTGTTGATGAGGCCTTGAACATCCTGGTAGGACTGGTTCGTCCCCGCGATGCGCTCGTTGGACAGGAACAGCATACAGGCCAACACCAGGAGCAGCATCCCAAAATAAAGCAGCACGCGGGCGCGCTTGGGCAGGGTGCGCCCGTCCACGGCGGTAAACGTCACGCCCATATCGAGCAGGTTATAGGTGGTCAGGCCAACGAACAGCAGCATGGGCGGAAAGATGCCGGTCATCGCCAGCAGGAGTGCGGTAAAATCCTGCCCGGCAAAAGCCAGGGTCAGCCCCAGCGACACCACCGGGGTGGCCAGACTCAACGTCAAAATAACCGCGCTGGTGGACCACGACCAGCGGCGGGCGATCCACACCACCAGCGCTCCCAGGATGAGCAGGGCGGAAAACGCCACGTCCAGCAGCAGGAAGCCATCCTTGATCAGCCAAGAATCAGCGCCTCCGGCTTGGCGCAGCAGTTAATCTAATTTATTATTTTTTGTATAGATTGAATTATAGAATTTACAACTTGAGTCCATGCATTGGCTACGGTATTAATTGCAGCGTTAACTGCGTTTATAATCGTTTGAATCATTTTATCTTCTCCTTTTTTATATTCACAACAAATTATTGTTGTGTTATTAAATTGCGCAAAGAACAGTATGATTACCCCAACACAAATAAACTCGTATATTTATGAATTTTGTGTCGAGATCATCAGCCTCATGCTAAACAACCCCAAATCCTGTCTAGAATTGTCCAGAATGAACCTAATGCAAACACAATAGAGAAATTTGGATAGTGATTGAGCCTAACATAAAAACTGGCCTTCGCAGAGTGAATTGAGCCTATATCCATCCGTCATAACTTAAGGCTTGAAACAAGCTTTTATGGCCGATAAATGGCTTTTTTTCGCCGCAATAAGCATGATTGCGATCAAATTGACTGCTCAAACACGGCAAATTTCGGCTTTTTGCTGCACAAAAGCGCTTAAGTTATGACCAATGCCTATATCTGCCATTTTAAACAACCAGTTTTGTCATTTGTCTAAACCTATCCTAATGTGTCCATTGTTCTTGTACTAAAATGCTTCTGGAAGGGGTTCCGGCGGCAACATAGATATTCCAGTTCCACCCGTGATCAACATGGGGCTCACGAATAATTGCAGGTATCTAATTTACGGCTATTGTATACACAGCCCGGTTATCAGTCAAGGTCTCGCGTTCACTCAAATATAAGTTTATCGGTCAGCAGGTAAGCCCAGCCCAGGATGAACGCCAGCCCGGAGATCGCCATGACGATCGCAGGCGTCTGGAGGTTCTGCCCGGCAAGTTCATAGCGGACCGTGGGCAGGCGTTCCCCCGCCAGTTCGACCACCAGCGTGAAGAACAACATGCCGAAGACGGCCAGGTATCCGCCGATGGTCAGGATTTTCAGGCTGACCGGCAAGCCTTGCAGGTCAATAAAATTCCCTGCCAAGGTGCGGCGCAGTATATTAGATTTATGAGGGTTTGGAGTGTCCACAGGTATCCTTT
>DYDH01000375.1 GCA_020717985.1 Herpetosiphon sp.
GATCAGTTTCACCCGGTAACCCATCTTGACGAGCCGTTTCGCCATCACGCGGGCCGAAGCAATATTCCCTTCGCCCGCAAGGACCTTGATCTTGACAGCCCCGGTTTCCGACCCCGCCGGCACCGCTGCCGGTTTCTTTCGCGCCTCTTTCTTCGGATCCCTGATCGTTTTGGTCGGCGTCCCCTTCACCTTCTTCGGTTCGACCGGCTCGGCGGCCTTCGCGGTTTTTTCTCTTTCCGCCCCGAACTGCTTTATCTGAAGGTTGAAGCCCTCAATGGTCTTGTTTGATTCGGTAATCTGTCCGTTTGCCTGGGCTATTTTGGTCTGTTGCTCGGACATGCCCGTATTCATCAGGACAATCTGCGCCTGCTGATCGGCAAGCTGCTTCAGACAAACGGCATTCTCCTGTTCCAGCGCCTTTTTCTGATTCCAGAGGTCGTCTTTGGACGTTTCAAATTTCAGGATGTCTTCGGGGGAACTATTATCGACGGAGCGGAAAAGCGAACAGCCCGTCGTCGTCAGGAGAATGAATAACATGGCGATATACATCATCTTACGATAAAACATGATACCCTCCAAATCGGATTACCTCCTGTCTTTCACGAACTCATCGAGCCAGAAGAGGTTATTGATAGAGACTATGTTTAGTTTGCATTTCATGGGAGTCCCTCCGGGGCTACAATATCCTGGGTTTGGAACAAAAATTTGGTTCATCCAGTTGATGCGTACTTATCTCTCGTTCACCTACTACTGTTTACACTGACAGTATTGATAATATTGGTACTTTCCGTTTAAAAGCATTGATAACGTAAAGATCACCAGCGCGTCTTTTGCGTCAGGTGAATTTATTTGTTAAACTATTTCATATTGTTAACAGCTTTTCCTCATTTGTTAATATCTCCGTTAGCGGGATTCCCCAATACTTGACTTCAATGTTAAGTTTTTCTAAAGTTTCCGTCACGCCTAATTGATCTGCACAAGCCTTGCACGCAATTATATGAACACCTGCTTCTAATGCTTTCTTAACCATTTTCTGAATATTTTCATCTTCATTCACCAATTTAGCAGGTGCGCCCCAAATAATAAGTGTGACTTTTTCCCACCAACCATCAGATGACCGGCATTTGCAATGCTGTAACCGAGAGATCTGAAATATTTGGCCTTCGCCTTTCCTACCGGATGTGTCTCAGATAAAAGGTAATCGGCAAGTTTCCCATCCTGAACGACAGCGTCCCGATTTCCTGGAAGTTTCATATTTATTTATCTTTCATCACAACATATATTGAAAAGTTAATCTGCGCAAAGTTTTTTTACGCATCCGGTTGTGTTGCTTGATAACAGTTATGGCCTTCCTTGTCTTAAAACCGTTCACCAAAAGGAACAAACGGGTTACTTGCCAATACTTCAAATACAAAGACAGATTTCATTTTTCTCTACATCTCCGATCTTGAGGAGAAGTTTTTCTTGACAACCGAAGGACATATAGAGGTTGGGCGGCTTTTGTTGTTATGAGACTGCATTCCATCGGTGGGCAGCGGAAAATGGTTACTAACTTGCTAAAGCAAGTTGAACTGCATTGACGGCGCGCTCAACATCCACATTGTTTGTTTGCCAATTACAAACCGAAACTCGCATACAGCGTTTACCTTGCCAAGTAGTACCGCCAAAAAAAGCTTCACCCGATTCAAGGATATTTGCAATAACGCTATCCGTGCGTCGATCATGGTCAGCATCTGTAGCATCGGGTTTTGCGTTGAGAAAACGCACAAGCCCTTGATTTATTTGTGGCTCCCAAACCAATTGAGCCCCAGGTAATGCGCCAATGCGAGTTACAAGCGTATGCGCATATTGACAAGTACGTTCGATTAAGTCGGCTACTCCCTGTTTACCAAGTTGTCGAATAGCAGCATAGGTGGCTACGCCGCGCCCGCGGCGAGACCATTCTGGGTTCCAATCGATCTGGTCGCGGGCATCATCGTCGTGAATCAAATAACTCGCGCGGTGAGACATGGACGCTCGATGAGCCTTTGAATCTGCAACAAAGGCATAGCCACAATCGTAGGGCACATTTAGCCATTTATGACCGTCAGTAGCCCACGAATTGGCTTGCTCCACCCCCTTTAGTAAATGTTGGTACTTGGGACTTGCCGCTGACCACAAACCAAAAGCCCCGTCTATATGCACCCAAGCACCATACTCATGAGCGATAGGGATAAGTTCATCAAAAGGATCAAATGCCCCAATGTTGAGATCGCCAGCCTGCAACAATACGACGGTTGGACTACTTACATATTCTTGAAGTGCCTTTGAGAGTTCCCTTAATTCTAAACGTCCCTGTCCATTTACAGGCAAGTCAACTATATTGTCGCTTCATAGACCAAGCAAGCGGACAGCACGCTCGATAGAACCATGCCGTTGATTACTGCTCAATATGCGGATTTGGGGTGCGCCAGCCAATCCCTTTCGCTCCACATCCCAACCATGTTTGGCCAGCATAGCATTTCGCGCTGCGACAAGGCACGTAACGTGAGCCATTTGGCAACCTGTTACCAGAGCAAAGATAGCTGCTGTAGGAAGTCCCAATAACTCTTTCAGCCATTGTCCACATACTTCTTCGATTACAGCTTCGGCTGGTCCACAAGCGTACAAGGCGGCGTTCTGGTCCCAGGTTGAAGTGAGCCAATCAGCAGCGAGTGCGGCAGGCATTGAGCCGCCGATTACCCAACCAAAGAACCGCCCACCCGCACAACCCAACACGCCACCTTGAACATCAGCAACTAATTCATTAATGACTTGAGTGGCCTCCACGCCCTCGTTGACAAGTGGACGGACTAGACGTTGGCGCAAGTCAGCAAGGCTTGAGGTTGCTGATACGGATGCTTGGTCAAGAGTTTCAAGATATCCTAATGCGTGTGTGAGGGTTTGTTCGAGTACAGTACGATACTTCATTCAGAGGTGGTCGGGATTGTTTGGACAGGAAACAGGGGTTTATAAGTGGGAA
>DYDH01000100.1 GCA_020717985.1 Herpetosiphon sp.
AATAATTATCGTATCGTATGGACGTAGGGGCGCAGCATTGCTGCGCCCCTACCGTGAATTACACCTGCGTAAAATAATTTTCTTCCACGCCCTGCCAGGTTTCATCATGCAGTTTCATGTACTTCGTCAACAGCGGATGCACCCGCGCCATTTCCTCGTACATTTTTTGCGCCACGCGCCGAATTGAGAAATGCGCATTCGATGCGCTCCGCAGTTGGCAGAACGCGAATGCTTCACGCAAATTGAATTGAGCCAGCACGCGCCGATTGAATCCATTGGGGACAATATACTGCGCGACGTTTGGATCGAACTCCACTAGCTTTTCGTACATCTGGATTGCGGATTGCATCGCCGCTTCATACTCCGACCCGAAGCCTGCTTCTGTTACAAGCAGCGGAATCGCGTATCCGAGCCGGGTGGTCAACCGCTGCGGCGTCTGCGTCATCATGCGGTGACGTTTGAATTCGGCAAACGCGCCCTGATCCATCACAAGGTCAAAGGTGTAGGTGGAGTATTCCATTTCACGCAGGGGAACATCGAAGCGGCTGAGGCGTTTGAGCAAGGTGTCCGCGAGTTCTGCGCGTTCTTTTTTCTTCAATGATTTGACGTAAGCCAGCGCATCGGCAAACGGCATTTCGTTGAAACGGTACAAAGCCGCGGCGAGAACTTTCTTTTCACCGTCTTTATCGTGGTCAATGAGGGTACACCAATCTTCCCTCACCCCAACCCCTCTCCCTGAGGGAGAGGGGCAAGGGGTGAGGGAAATTTCCTTGCTCGTTTCCACCACGTATGGCACCGCATCTGCATACTTGACCAACGTGGGAGTTTCTGCCTTTGCCACTTCCTTCATCTTTTCGCCGATCTGACGTACTTCGGCGAGCGGATGCGAGAGCATTTTGCGGATGACCATTTCGATCACGCGCGCGTTGGCGGTCATGCCCACGTTGGCATTGGAGGCGGCGGGCAGGATGAAGCGGCAACTGTCTACATACTGCGAGCGGATGCGGCGGTCGTAGGCTTCGTCACTTTCGTTATCGCGTCGCGGCGAGCGGCTGAGGATGAGATTCTTCAAAGGGTCGAGCGACTCAGCATAGGTCGAGAAAAGGAAACGCACGGTCTGGATGAATTCATCGCGCAGGGGATGTCCATCTAATTCGGGAGGAATCGTAAAATCCGCTTGTCCCCATTTTTGGTAGCGCGTGGATTTTTCTGTGTACGATGCGAGGCGGCTGCTTTCGATGGTTTCGATGGCGATGCGCGAAACATTCTCGAATGCGTAATGCAAAACTGCATGTTCCGCCACCGAAGCGTGACCATAACCCACAACCCACTTTTCATGGAACTGCGCCGATTTCTTATCACTTAATTCCGCGGCGATCTCGCGAAAGGATTCAGGCGCGCGCGATGTTTTGGCAAACGCAACCGCGATGGTTTCGGGGCTGAGCGCTCGCGGGGAAAGCAGGTAGATTTCTCGTTCAGGCATGAGGACTCCAGTTATCAGTAATTAGATTGGCGCGGGTTATAAAGGATATTTTTCCACAAGTCAATAAAAAAGCGACCAGCCATTGGTCTGCTGATCGCTTTGGATTTTATCCCATCGGGTTTTTCATGGGTGCGCCGCCCAAAAGATGCAGGTGGATGTGGAAGACGGTCTGCCCGGCGTGTGCATTGGTGTTGACAATGAGACGGTACCCGCCTTCAGCAATCCCCTCCTGTGCGGCGAGTTGTTTTGCCGTGGTGAAGAGATGACCTATCAATTGTTCATCGCCATCGGTAAGCGTGTTGACCGAGTCGACGTGTTTGTTGGGCACGATCAAAATGTGGGTTGGCGCGGCAGGGTGCAGGTCGCGGAAGGCCGTCACTTGTTCGTCGCGAAAAACATTGGTGCTTGGAATATCGCCCGAGACGATCTTGCAAAAAATACAGTCTGTCATGAGATTCCTCCGAAAGATAATTTATTAATTTGATTTGCTCTTTCGGGGGCTTAGCCCCTGAAAGAGCGGCAAGTTATTATGGCGTTGGCATGGGACCATAGACGGGTTCGCAGACAGCTTTGTAGTATTCAAATTCCGCGTCTCTATTGCTTCTGGCGAATTCCGCCGCTTCATTACCAGTGACACGCACCTGGTCAATTGCGTCAAGTATCTGGTCTTGTGAATAGCGCGGCAATGTCATCAGCGGGTCTCCGATGATCGCTTCGGGAATATAAGTTGGGCGCGCAGGGTCTATTTCGTTGGCAAGCGGAACCCAGTTATACATCACTGGTCCGCGTGAGTTGGATGTGAAACCCAATTGGTAACCCAGTTGGCGAGCCGCTTCCACCGGGCGTTGACCAAATCCGCCGCCGGGCCAGATGAATGCGATGGGTGTTTTGGCATAGTGATCTGCAAACGCAGAGATTGAGCCTCTAAGTTCACGCGAGATGACGGTCTTGGATGAGTCGTCGGATAAAACTGTTCCAGGGATCATGCCTTGCGCCTGGTGGTCCACCCAGCCTTCATTTTCTAATGCGATATTTTCCTGCCACAAAGATTTGGGGGTTTCAGGTTCGCTTACCCAGCCATTGACCACAGGCCAACTCCATATCTCCCAATACTCCCGGAACTTCTTGTTAAAGTCATCCGCTGAATGACTGTTATCCTGAATGATTAAAACTGACCGTTGTGGGATTCTGCCATTGCGTTCCAAGAATATAAGAAGTTGTTGGGTGGTGATCGCTTTAAAGCCTTGATCGTAAAGTTGTGACATGATCTGTGTGAAGTCATACAGGATATCCTCGTTGAATGTGACGATCATGACCACTGTGCCTGGCTCAGCATTTAATCGATTCCATCTGTTGATCAAGTACAGGCAGGAGTCCTGGATATAGGTGTGCGGAGCGTCGAGCGGATTCAAGTATTTGGATTGAAATACCGTGAGCGGGGGGTATGGCGTGGCTTGCCCGACTTCGCTTGTTTGACTGGGGACTGTCTCAGGCGCGGCGGTGGTGAATGGCTCGCAGGAGATCAGGATAAAGACAATTACGAGAATGGTCGTAAAACGGTAAAGGATATGGCTGTTCGAGTTTGCTTGCTTTGTCATGGGTTTATTGTAAACGAAATTGAAGCCGAAAAAAACAGGGCAATTTCAGCCCTGTTGGTTACTCAAGTTATCCTATCAGGACTTTCGCTCATTCAAAAAGTAGTCGGCTAATCTGCGCCAATCCTCGCGAAATTTTGAAAAGATTAGCGTAGATTAGCGAGGATTGGCGGATAAAAGCGAAAGTCCTACCTACTGATTTTTGAAAAATGAAAGTCTCGGTTTTAGCCAAAAATACGGTAGAAATTAGCCTGTTTTGAGACTTACTTTATTCAAAACTCAGTATGTCATAGAAATGTGTCCATTTACGGTGCGGGGATCTGTCCATAAGCGGGCGCGCAGACAATATTGTAATATTCCATTTCCGTTTCCCTGTTAGCCTCTTCATAGGCGATTGCCTGTTTGCTGATCGTGCGCACATCGTCAATTTCCAACAAGGCTTCAGCAGGCCAGTAACGCGGAAGTGTCAGCAGCGGGTCTTCAATTTTACCTTCCGGAATTAAGGCAGGACGGTCTGGATCCAAATCATTTGCCTGGGGAACCCAGTTGTACATTACAGGTCCGCGTGAGTTGGAGGTGAATCCAAGTTGATACCCCAATTGACGCGCCGCTTCCACCGGACGCTGACCAAATCCGCCGCCTGGCCAGATAAAGGCAATCGGTTTTTTGCCGAAGCGTTCAGGGAATGTGTCCATTGGTCCCTGTAATTCCCGATCAATAATGTCTGCGGGTGAGTCGTCGCTAAGATAGATGCCGAACATTACGCCGCTTGACTGGTGGTCAACAAAACCTTCAGTTTCCAACGCAATATTATCCCTCCACACGATCTCAGAAGTGCCTGGCTGGCTAACCCACCCATTGACGATGGTCCAACCCAAGTTTTCCCAGCGGCTTCCAAAGTGTTCGGAAAAGTTCTCATGTTTGCGATTGCCATCTTGAATGATCATCACCGAACGCGGAGGAATGTATGCGTTTCGTTCCATAAAAGCAAGCATTTGTTCGGTGTTGATGGCTTGAAAGTTCTGCCTGTTTAATTCCTCCATGATTTGATTCAGGTCATTGTAGTTTATTCCGCCCCCTTCCTCCACGGGTCCTTTGTAAATGCCCTTGATCATAATGACCATTACAACCGTGCCCGGCTTTGCATTGGATGCATCCCACTTGTTTTTCAAATATTGGCACGAATCTTTAACATAGCTGTGTGGCGTATCAAGCGGATTAAGGAGCGTTGACTGGAAGGTGGCAGGAAGTTCAGGCGGTGTGACAACCGCTGTTGGAGGGACAACGGTCACAGGGACATCGGTGATGGTTGCAGCTAGGGTTGCAGTTTTCACTGCTGTGGCAGGCGCGGTTGTCGCGGCGGGGGCTGACTGGCAGGATATGAGCATGAAAACCACCACCAATAACAAGGCGTTTTTCAGAACGGTTTTGTGAATGGCTGAATTTTTATTTGGCATATAAAGATTTCCATTGTTTCCGTTATTTATGGTAATACAGGAAGGGCGCCATAAGTGGGTGCGCAGACGATGTCGTAGAATTCGAGTTCAGTGGCTTTGTTTTGTTCGGCGTACTGGGCGGCTTGATCGCCGATGGCACGAACAGTGTCAACGTTCTCGCGGGCGTTCGCGCTCCAGTAGCGGGGCAGGGTCATTAGCGGGTTGCCTGCCGGGGTTTCGGGGATCGCCATCGGGTTCGATTGATTGACCGTATCTGCCTGCGGAACCCAGTTGTACATCACCGGTCCGCGCGGATTAACCGTGAAGCCGAGTTTGTAGCCAAGTTGAGTCCCCAGTTCGACGGCGCGCGGCGAGAATCCGCCGCCGGGCCAGATGTAGCCGATGGGGGTCTTGTTCATATATTTTTGGATGGAAGCGCTGGCTCCGCCCATCTCGCTCATGATGAATTCGTCGTCCGAACTGTTGCCGATGGGAATGTTATGGATATATCCGTGCGATTGATAATCCACCCAACCTTCGGCAGAGAGGGCGGCGTTTTCAGCCCACAGGTCGGGGCGTTCATCAATGCCGATATAGGCGTTGACCACAGGCCAGCCCCACTCTTCGTAATAAGGTCTGAAATGGTCGTTGAAGTATTCCGCAAAGTGGCGGTCATCCACGATAAACAGCACGGATCGTTGCGGAATTTTTGCGTTGTTGTACATGAAGTCTGACATTTGCTGCATGTTGATGACTTGAAAGCCCATATCATGCAGGTCGTTCATGAGCTTTTTATGCTCGGCGACTGTAATATCATTGCCTGAGGCTTCGCCTTTATTGATGCCATGATGCATGATCGTCATCACGATCGTTCCAGGTGCGGAATTGTTCGGGTTCCATTTATTTTGCAAATACTGGCAACTGTCAGTAACGTAGGTACGCGGCATGTCTTCAGGTTTCAGCAGGGATGTTTGGTACGTCCCCGGTAGCGTGGGGGGCGTGCGCTGAATGGTTGCGGTTGGAATGGGTGTCTCTGTTGGGACAGGCGTTTGGGTTGGTATGCTGATCTGTGCAACGGCGGTCTCGAAAGCCGCAGTCATTACGATACCCGGGTCGGCGGTGGCGGGCTGAGGCTGGCAGGCTGCCAACAGTCCAGCAACCAGGCTAAAGGTCAGGAAATGATGCGTTAATTTCAATCCGTAATTTGTTTTCATGCGCTGAATTCTACCTGAAAAAAATAGGACGTCTGCATTTTGCAAACGTCCCACTTATCACTTTTTACTTATTACTGTCCTACTCGTCACTTCTTCCCGCAATAAAATCCTCCACCTTGTCGCGGCAGATGTCATCGCGGAATTGCTTGGGCGGGGTCTTGAAGAAATAAGAGGATGGACCAACGATGGGTCCCGCGAGTTCGCGGTCGAGCGCAATCTTGGCACAGCGGATCGCGTCAATCATCACGCCCGCAGAGTTGGGACTGTCCCATACTTCGAGCTTGACTTCCATATTAAGCGGCACGTTGCCAAAGGTGGTGCCTTCCATGCGGATGTAACACCACTTGCGGTCAGTCAGCCAGGCGATATGGTCGCTTGGTCCCACGTGGACATTATCCTTGCCGATGTCGTATGGAATCATGCTGGTCACGGCGTTGGTCTTGGATATCTTTTTGCTTTCAAGACGCTCGCGTTCAAGCATATTGAGGAAGTCGGTGTTGCCGCCAAAGTTAAGTTGATAGGTGCGGTCAATTTTTACGCCGCGGTCCACGAACAAACTGGTCAGCACGCGATGCACGATCGTTGCCCCAACCTGACTTTTGACATCATCACCGAGGATGGGCAGCCCCGCATCAGCGAAGCGCTTTCCCCAATATTCGGATGAAGCGATGAAAACGGGAATGCCATTGACCAAGGCGCAGCCCGCTTCGATGATCTGTTCCACATACCATTTGGTTGCCATCTCTGAACCGACAGGCAGGAAGTTGATCACCACGTCGGTTTTTGTGTCTCTGAGCAGTTTGACAATATCCGCCGTGGGACCGGGCGCCTTGGTAATAACCTCATTCAAATACTTGCCGAGACCATCATGCGTCATGCCGCGCACAACGGGCGCGTTGAGGTTGGGGACATCCGCAAACTTGAATGTGTTATTCGGCTCGGCAAGGATGGCTTCGGAAAGGTCTTTGCCAACTTTGTTGACGTTCACGTCAATGCCCATGGTGAACTCAATATCGCCGACGTGATACTCGCCAAGCTGGGTATGCATGATGCCGGGGATGGTTTCATCAGCCTTTGCGTTCTTGTAGAATTGAACACCCTGCACCAGCGCCGAGGCACAATTCCCCACACCGATAATTGCGACACGTACTTTTTTTCTTGTTGCCATAAAGCTTTCTCCTTTGATATTAATTGCAATTTCCTTGTAGCTTATTTCTCTTTGATTCCAGATATACCAGTGAAGTATAATCTTACTATAGGAAAAATATGGCAGTGGATCAAACAAAACTCCTTGGGCGTCTTTTGGAAGTTACACGCAACCTCAGCGCGGCGGTTGACCTTGAGACTTACCTGCAATCCATTCTCTCAGCCGCCACCGAATTAACCGACAGTGAAACAGCGTCTTTAATGGAATACGATGATGCCGCACAGGAACTTTGTTTTAAGTATGTGCCGTGGTTTCACCGTGATGCAATCAGTTCGGCAAAAATCCCGTTACACGCAAGCGCGGCGGGATGGATATTCCTGCACGTTAAGCCGCTTGTGATTGACGATGTGAAGAATGACCCGCGTCACTACGGAAAAATTGATGATTTAGCCAGTTTCACCACCCGTTCTCTTTTGGGCGTTCCGCTCATATTACACGGCAGACCCATGGGAGTATTTGAGGTTTTCAACAAGGCAGGCGGTTCCCACTATACCGAGGAGGATATATTTATTCTTGAAACCCTTGCGTCGCTTGCCATGACCGCCATGCAAAACGATCTGCTCGAAGGTAATGTGATCGCATCCCAGAACGAAGCGCGCGACCTTGACCGATTAAAAAGTGAATTTATCGCCATTACCTCTCATGAACTCCGCACACCGCTTGGACTGATCCTGGGGCATTCCACTTTTTTGCGTGAATTGGTTGGCAATGAATATCAGGAACAAGTGGATGCCATTATCCGCAATGCGACCAGACTGAAGGAAATCATAGAAAGCCTTTCAAGCGTGGATAACTATCAGACGGGCGGCGCAAGCCTCCGTTCGCGCAAGGTTTCTGTCACACGTATTATCGAAGATGTTTCCGCTTCATTCCGCGATATGACTGTGCAAAAAGGCATCACACTTAAAGTGGAAATTCAACGCGACCAGGATTTGCTTGTTGATGCTGATGGAAGCAAGATCGCAATCGTATTGAGCAACCTTGTGAAAAACGCGCTCACCTTCACCAACAACGACGGGCGCGTTATTATCCGCGGCGGTCTCGAGTCTGGTTTTGTAAAAGTTGTTGTGGAGGATGATGGCGTGGGAATCCCTGCCAAAGACCTGCCGCACGTTTTTGACCGTTTCTATCAGGTCGAATCGCATCTTACGCGCAAGCATGGCGGCATGGGGCTTGGTCTTTCCGTCGCGAAGGTCATGATCGAAATGCACGGCGGACGTATTTGGGCTGAAAGCGCCGAAGGCATGGGGAGTACCTTCACTTTTCTGTTGCCGGTCGAGAAGGAAAATGATACGCCTGATCCTGCGCAGCCATTTGCTGAATGACACTCTTACCAGTCCATATTCATCCCGTCAATCAGTTGACGGGATTTTTATTTCTTTGATACACTCGCGCCCATGTTAAACATCAACACGCAATTTGACCTCATCCGCCAGTCTGCCACCGTTGCCATGGCAGACCGCATCCTCGCGCTCAAAGCCAGCGGACAAAACATCGTCGGCTTGCAGGTCGGCGACCCCGATTTTGGAACTCATCCCGCAATTGCGGATGCTGCCGTCAAGGCGATGCAAAGCGGGCTGACTCATTACGGTCCCTCCCGTGGCTACCCCGACCTGAGAACTGCTGTGGCATCCAAGCTGAATCGTGACGAGGGAGTTTCCTACGATCCCGCCTCGGAAATCTTGATCACGCATGGCGGCATCCACGCTTATTATCTTGCCATGCAATCCATCTTGAATCTTGGCGATGATGTGCTGGTCCCAGACCCATCGTGGGCAACCCATTCAAATATGGCGATCATGCTCAGGGGGAATGTGATCCGAGTCCCTGCTCCCGCCGAAAATGGATTCATCCCGTTTTTTGAATCCTGGGAAAAGGCGTTGACAGCAAAGACGCGAGTCATCGTCTTGAATTATCCATCCAACCCAACGGGCGCATATCCCACCCGCGAGTATTTGCAGAAGTTGCAGGATTTTGCCGCAAAGCATAATTTATGGATCGTCAGCGATGAAGTGTATGGAAGTTTGTATTACGGCGAGCGTCCCACCTGCGCGGCGGCATTCGAAGGCGCGAAGGAAAGAACCTTGCTCGTCAACAGCTTGTCGAAGTCTTATGCGATGACAGGCTGGCGTGTTGGCTATCTTGCCGCGCCCGCGCGCGTGATCGAGAATGCCTTGAAAGCGGGACAAAACTCCATAACCTGCGTTGCGCCCTTCATTCAAAAAGCCGCCGCCTTCGCCTTGACCGACCCCGCGATTCAAGATGTCACCGCGAACATGCGCGCCGCATACAGCCGCCGCCGCGATTTGGTCCTGCGTCTCTCGCATGAATTGGAATGTGAAAAAGTAAAAGTGATCCCGCCGCAGGGCGCGTTTTATTTCTTCCTCGATCTGCGCGCCTTGAAAATGTCCTCTATTGAAATGTGCGAAAAAATATTGGACGAAGTGGGCGTGGGGTTGGTCCCCGGCTCGGCATTCGGCGAACAGGGCGAAGGCTTCATCCGCATGACCATCGCCGCATCCGATGAAGATGTGGAAGCGGGGTTTAGAAAAATTATTGAGTGGGCGGAAAAGCAATAAAAGTTACAGGTTACAGGTTGCAAGTCGTTACCTTCAACTTTAAACTTTCAACCTACAACCCAACTAGGAGAAATCATGAAAGTATCATTTCAAGGCGAACCTGGCGCGTATAGTGAACAAGCCGTATTTAATTATTTTGGACAGGTGGACACCCTCCCGTGCGAATCGTTCGATGTGATGTTCGATTCGGTCATCTCAGGTAAGAGCGATGCGGCATTGGCTCCGATCGAAAATTCACTGGCGGGCAGCATTCATCAAAATTATGACCTGCTTCTGCGGCATGATCTGCATATTGTGGGGGAATACTTCCTGCGTGTGCAGCACTGTTTGATTGCAAATCCGGGCGTGAAGATGGAAGATATCAAGAAAGCCATCAGCCATCCGCAGGCATTGGGACAGTGTGCCGCGTATTTGCGCAATCACGGTATCAAGGTGGAGCAGGTCTATGATACGGCAGGCAGTGTGAAGATGTTGAAAGAATCCGGCGCGCGCGATGTGGCGGCAATTGCATCGAAGCGGGCGGCGGAATTGTATGGCATGCAAATTCTGGAGGAAGGCATCGAAGATAACGCGGAAAACTATACGCGCTTCCTGTCTGTCCAACGCGAATCAACCGTCCCTGTGGGTGAGGCGAAGACCTCCATCGTATTTACGTTGAAGAATGTCCCCGGAGCCTTGTTCAAAGCCATGAGCGTCTTTGCCCTGCGTGACATTGACCTGACGAAGATCGAGTCCCGTCCGCTGCAAGGAAGTCCGTGGGAATATCTTTTTTATATCGATCTGATCGGCTCTGTGCATGATGAAACCGTGCAACGCGCGCTGGACCATCTGGGGGAATATGCAGTGATGTTGCGGGTGCTGGGGTCGTACCCACGATTCAAAGGATAACTCACCATTAAAATCCGCTTGTCCAACAGGTGGATTTTTTTATCTTGACAAAACAGAACGTAAGTTCTAGAATATGATAAAATTTGTCATATTTATAGATTCAGGAGCCAGGTCTCCTGTTTATAGGTAAAGGAGAAACCATGAGAAAACTAATTGTCGCTGAATTCATTACCCTGGATGGCGTGATACAGGCACCGGGCGATTCGAAAGAAGATACGGATGCCGGTTTTGCCCACGGCGGTTGGACACATCCCTACTGGCACGATGACATTGGCGTTCACTTCTTTCAAGCAATGATGGAATCTGACGCGCTGCTGCTGGGGCGGATAACATGGCAGGGACATGGCGCTGCGTTTGATCCAATGCCCGAGGGCGATCCATTTGGGGATGTGATGAAAAGCCAGAAAAAATATGTTGTATCCACTACCTTGAAATCAACGTCACTCTGGCGAAATTCAACCATCATCAGCGGGGACGTGGTCAAGGAAATCCGCAAGTTGAAGGAACAGCCCGGTAAAAATATTCTTCTCGATGGAAGCAGTGTGCTGGCTCACACCCTGATCGAAAACGATCTGGTGGATGAATACATGCTGCACGTCTATCCTCTTGTGCTCGGCGGCGGGAAACGATTGTTTCCGGAAGGCCGGCGCGTAAATTTGAAGCTAATCGAAGCGACGGCGCTTCCAACAGGTGTGGTGTTTCAACGCTACGAACCGGTTCGATAGGAGATCACACATGAATCATGGATATATCTTTTTCGAAATCCAAGCCGACGATGTGGGACGCGCGGTGAAGTTTTATCAAGCCGTTTTTGGTTGGGCATTAAGCCGCAATCCCGGTGTGCCCATCGAATATTACGATATCGAAACCGGCGGCTCACGCGGCGGTCTGCTCCAACGACCGGTGAAGGCTCCGTCTCTTGGACAGGGGACGAATGCTTTTGTCTGCTCGCTGGAAGTGGAGAGCTTTGACTCAATTGCTGAAAATATTCTGTTCAATGGCGGGCAGGTGGCGTTGGAAAAATTTCCGGTTGTTGGCAGGTGCTGGCAGGGATATTTCATTGACACCGAGGGCAACACCTTTGGTATCTTTGAAGCGGATGAAAAAGCGGGCTTGTAGAATATGAGTCAATATCTTGTCCTGTTGCGCGGGATTAATGTTGGTGGAAAGAACATCATCAAAATGGCGGACTTGAAAGCCAGTTTTGAAGCGATGGGCTTCGCAAACGTGCGTACCTATATTCAAAGCGGAAATGTCTTGCTTGAGTCTGCTGAGAAAGATAAAGAAGCGTTGACCGCAAGAATCGAGAAAGACCTTTCCAAACAATTCAATTTTCAAGCGCGGGTTGTGGTTGTTTCGCAGAAAGAACTTGCTGCCATTGTTAAGTCTGCACCGGAAGGCTTCGGTCAGGATGACGAGAAATTCAGGTACGACGTCATCTTTTTGAAAGAGCCGCTAATACCAAAAGAAGCGATGAAAAGTGTGAGTGTGCGCGAAGGCGTGGACACGGCTCATGCAGGCAGACAGGCGCTTTATTTTTCACGCCTTATCAGCCGCGCTTCGCAAAGTTACCTCACAAAGATCATCGGGCTGCCGGTCTATCAGGGTATGACCATCCGCAATTGGAATACGACGACAAAACTTTTGGTATTGATGGAAGGACAAAATGGCTAAGACGAATTTCCAATCCATTGACGAATATATTGCGGCTTGCCCGGTTGAGTCGCAGGCGTATCTGGCGCAGGTCCGTAAATTGGTCCATGCCCTTGCGCCGGAAGCGAAAGAGAAGATCAGTTATCAGATCGCATGTTTCGAGCTGAACGGCAGGAACTTGATCCATTTTGCGGGGTGGAAAAAGCATGTGTCGCTGTACCCGATCCCGGCGGGGAGCGAGGCGTTTGAGCGTCAGGTTGAGCTGTATGTGGATGGCAAAGGCACGGTCAAGTTTCCGCTCGATGAGCCGCTCCCGATCCAGTTGATCGAGAAAATTGTAAAGTTGCATCTGGCTGTAAATAAGAAGACCGCAGACCACGGACGATAGACCGAGGTCTGTCGTCGTTTTATAAAAGGAGAATCCCTCATGAAAAAAATTACCCCGTTTTTGTGGTTCGATATCCAGGCTGAAGAGGCGATGAATTTCTATGTGTCGCTGTTCAAGAATTCGAAGGTCAACAACATCTCACGCGGACCCGACGGCAGGGCTTTCATCGTGTCGTTTGAATTGGATGGACAGGGGTTCATGGGCTTGAATGCGGGTCCGCAATTCAAGTTCAATGAGGCGGTTTCCATGTATGTCGATTGCGAGGATCAAGCCGAGGTGGATCATTTCTGGAACAACCTCATCGCCGATGGGGGCGAAGAGAGCATGTGCGGCTGGCTCAAGGATAAATACGGGCTGTCGTGGCAGATCGTGCCGAAGCAATTGGGCGAGTTGATGGGCGACCCAGACCCGGAGAAATCCCAGCGCGTGATGCAGGCGATGCTGAAAATGCAGAAGATCATTGTCGCAGATTTGAAGAAAGCATATAACAACGAGTGAAGCCTAACAAGAAAATAAAGGTGCCAGTTATGAGAAAAGTTATTGTGCTTGAACATATCTCCCTTGATGGTGTCATACAAGCCCCGGGCGGGCCGGACGAAGATACCAGCGGCGGCTTCGCACATGGCGGGTGGATAGCGCCATATTCCGACGCGACTCTTGGAACGGCTCTGAGAAGGCAAATGAACATGCCTTTCGACCTGTTATTAGGGCGCAAGACTTTTGATATTTGGGCGCCATATTGGCCGCAACATGCGGACATATGGCCGGGCGTCAACACGGCGACCAAATATATTGCCTCGAATACAATAACTTCCAGCGAATGGCAGCCGTCCGTGATCTTAAACGGAGATATTGCGGAAAAAGTCGCAAAAATCAAGCAGCAGCAAGGCCCGGATTTACATGTGTGGGGAAGCGGAAATCTGATTCAGACGCTTATCAAGCATGATTTGGTCGATGTCTTCTGGCTGATGATATATCCGCTAACGCTGGGCGGTGGAAAACGGCTGTTTGCCGATGGCACATCCCCGGCGGCGTTCAAGGTGACGGAAAGTATAGTCGCCCCGAATGGTGTCATTGTCGTGAATTACGAGCGTGCAGGCGCAATCTAAATCGGAAGCCGGGATGCGTGATGCAGACGCTGCTCAAGATGAAAAAACTCATTGTCGCAGACTTACAAAAAGCGTATGATGGGAAGTAATGTCTGACCATGGACGATAGGCCACGGTCTACCGTCCATGGTCAGAATTTGAAGGAGACCTAATGAACACAAAGAAAGATACACAAACCAACAAGGGATTTACAGCCGAAGAAAAAGCCGCAATGAAAGCGCGCGCCCAAGAGTTGAAGGCGGAAGCACGTGCAGGCAAGGACAGGGCGGAAGGTGAAAAAGCCATCCTTACTGCGATTGCCGGAATGAAGGACCCAACCGATCGTTCGATGGGGAAGCGCATTCATGAGATCGTCACCGATGCCGCGCCGGAACTCATGCCAAAGACCTGGTATGGGATGCCCGCCTATGCCAATGCAGACGGCAAGGTCATCTGTTTCTTTCAGGCGGCGAGCAAGTTTGGGGTGCGGTATGCGACCTTCGGCTTCCAGCCCGATGCAAACTTAGATGACGGCAATATGTGGGCTGCTGCTTTCGCGCTCATCAAGTTGACCGCTGCCGAAGAGAAGAAGATCATTGCTCTTGTGAAGAAATCAGTGAGTTGAGAATGGGTCTCACCTTGATTACTTGAAAAAACATTTTTGTTCTGGGTGGGTAAAGCCTGGCTTTTACCCACCCAGTGTTTTAATGTTCGGCTGAGATTTTTGAGGTGAGATTTCCAATCACAGAAGGATGTCAACACCATCGGCGCGGCGGGTTGCGTCTGTTTGAGTTTCCAGATGAGAGTCAGATTCATTGGAACGGATCAAAGTGGCGGAATTGCCTGGCGGAAGACCCCATCTTTGTTTTCGTTTTGATAAGATAGCGAGAACATCATCATGACAGATCAAAAACAAAATGACCTTCCCAAAATTGGCGCGCCCGCCCAGCGCGCGCTTGAAAGCGCGGGCATCACGCGATTAAAGCAGCTTGCGAATATTTCAGAAGCGGAACTTTTGCAATTGCACGGCATGGGACCCAGGGCAGTCCGCATATTGCGTGAGACGCTCCATGCAAATGGATTGGCATTTCGTGAGCCGAGAAAGGCTGATGGACACGGAATGGATAAAACGATCCGCACCCATTTGGATAATATCCGCTCGGAAGACGGGCAGATACAGAACAAAGCCTATTTCTTCCTGCTTGAAGTAGCTGAAAAACCCGTGGACTGGGCGTACGAAGCCTGGGATCAATTGGTCGATGGGCTGACGCACAAGGATAACCACGTCCGCGCGATTTCGTCGCAGTTGCTGGCGAACCTCGCAAAGAGCGACCCAAAGGGCAGAATACTCAAGGACTTCGATAAATTGCTTGCCGTTACAAAAGATGAAAGATATGTCACCGCGCGGCATTGCCTCCAGTCCCTTTGGAAAGTAGGCGCGGCAGGAAGGAAGCAGCGAAACATTCTGCTTGCCGGTTTTGTGCGTCGATTTGAGGAATGTGCCGCTGAAAAGAATGGGACATTGACCCGCTATGACATCGTTCAAGGATTGCGAAATCTGTATGCCGCTACAACTGACAAACAGGTCAAGGAAATTGCATTGGCATTGATTGAATCAGAAACAGATTTGAAATACCGCAGGAAATATGCGGGTATCTGGAAAAACAGGGCTTGATACTTTTTGCGAAAGAATGGGGCTCTTGTTCCTTGAGTCTGGCAGGATGTCAAATATAAAACCGACAGTGCCGACTACGTCCTACTGGCTCCAGCCATTTAGAAAATCATCTGTCAGGAAGCGAACTTCCCCCATGTTAACTGTTTGTCCTGCCATGATATTCACCTTGTATTCGCGACCCACATTTCGGTAGGATACGATTACAATCTGCTGTCCGGATGGGATTCCTTTCAATTCAAAGCGTCCAGCCTGGTCGCTTTGCGCAGAAACATCCGCGCCAAACACAAATACTTTCGCCGCAATAGCATGCCCTTGATCGTCATAGACCATTCCCGTGGCGTTGCCCGTGCCAGCCAGCGCGGCAAGAGTTCCGTTTTGTGCCATATTGAAAAAAGCCAAAATAAGACTCAAAACCGCCATTCCAATAATCACTATCCGGATTATTTTTTTCTTGCGTGAAGGGTCTGGAAGATGAGCTGGCAGTCCATCTTTATACAAATCCAACGCGGGAGATTCTTCTAGATTCATTATTTCACCTCTTCACAATCCAGCGCATTCGATAGGAAGTCGGAAAAATTTAATTCGGTGCCTGCGTTTGAAAATACGCCCGCGCCGCCCTTGGTGTAGGTTTTGTCTTTGCCTTGCAGTACTTGTTGACCGTCCATGTAGGCGGTGAATGTGTCGCCTTCCACTTTGACGCTCATGTTGGGCGGATTATTCCAGTCAATGTCTGAGGTCAGATAAAGTATTTTAATATACGGTGTAATCTGCGCGCCATTTACCCACTTGCTGAAATAAATGCGTGTCGGATTATTCTTATTGACCTTTTCCACTTCAAACATGTAGCCGTTCAGACCCTTTTCTCCGTTTTCTGCGCGGAAGGTAATCCCGTACCCATTCCAGGTGGGGTTGGTATTTTTGACTTGTACGCCAGAAAGATCAAGTTGGTAATCGCTTCCCGAAAACTCTGGCAATAACCCGCCGCATAGCGGGCAGGCTTTATATCCGCCCTGTTGCGATGTAATTCCACCCTTCCAGAATTTATCGTCCGAAGCGTCCCACTCATTGCCTGCGCGCGCCAGTGGAATGCATTTCTCACCGCGCAAGTCTGCCATTGCCTGATTGTACATAT
>DYDH01000376.1 GCA_020717985.1 Herpetosiphon sp.
ATATTGCCCGCGCGCCCGGACGAGTCAACTTGCTCGGCGAACATGTGGATTATAACGATGGATTTGTTCTACCTGCCGCGATTGACCACTCCACTTACGTTGCCTTTTCCCCATGGACACTTAACTTATTTCCCCAAAACATGAAGCCTGCAATGTTAGCGCGAGCGATACAAGTTATTTTAAGTTCAATCGCCCTAAAAACGCCTGTTTTCAACGAGAATTTCTCATGAATACACCTTCTGCCATCGCCATCAGCCATCCGAATATTGCCTTGGCGATGTAATCTCAAGGGAACACAATATTTGGTGTCGGCAAGGCTGGTTATGCCCAGATATGGGGGCTTCACTTATCCAAATCATACAATTGATTACGCTCCCTGTTTTCGGGGAGCGTAATCGTCTAAAAAGGTGTTATGAATCCTTGGAAACAGGATTATTTACAATTTGACATGCTTTTGCTTGGCAATGAGGAAAGAGCGAAACGTTTCAGGAAACTTATTCTGCCGTGGAATGAAGACGCAGAATCACTACACTGCCTTTGCCGACTTCACTTTCTATTTTTATTTCGCCGTCCATGCCTTCGGTGAGCGTCTTTGCAATTGGCAGTCCCAGTCCAAAGCCAGGGATGGTAGATATGTCATCGCCGCGATAAAAGCGGTCGAAGACGTGATCCAGCTTTTCGGGCGGAATCCCTTCGCCGAAATCCTGCACACGGATTTCCACCTGGTTCCCATTTTTTTGCGCGGTCACGTGAATATCGCCCGTGGAATGTTTGAGGGCGTTGTCCAGGGCGATCAACGTGACCTGTTTCAGGGCGTCGCGGTCGCCGAGGATTTTCAAACCTGTCGGCGCTTCGAGTTGGATTTTTCTTCCCGCATCGAGTTGACGCGCCTGACGGCAGGATTCGTCCAGCAGGTCGGAGAGTTCGAGCGGTTCCTTTGCCAGACCGCGCCCCGCGTCGGCGCGGGCAAGCAGCAAAAGGTCATTGACTAATCGAATCAGTCGGTCGCTTTCGTCCACCATGTCGTTGAGGATGTCGGCTTGCTCGTCGGCGGGCAAAGACTTGCGGCGAAGCAGTCCCAGATTGCCGCGCAGGGTGGTGAGCGGAGTCCGCAACTCGTGGGAGACATCCGCAACGAAATTGCGCTGCATTTCGAGCGAATGCTCCACTTTTTGAAAAGCGGTTTGCAGTCGGGAGAGCATTGAGTTGAAAGTGCTCGCCAGTTGACCAACTTCATCCTGCGGACCTGTGTAATCTACGCGGCGCGAAAAGTCACGCTCTTCGCCGATCTTGCTGGCAGTTTGCGTGATGCGGTGAATCGGCTTCAGGGTCAATCCCGAAAACATCCAGCCGATACCGAAGGCGATCAACACGGTCAGCGAGCCGCCAGCCAGCAAAGTGGTGGCAAGCGATTGCAGGGTGCGATTCCGTTCGGTGAGCGAGCGGGCAACCTGAATGATGTAAACCAGTTCGCCATCCACAACAATCGGGCGGCTGTAAATCAACATTTCCTCATCCGAAACGAAACCGCTTTCCCACCATTCTCTTTCACTTTGTAAAACCTGCAAACCTTCGGCGCTCAACGGAAGCGCATCCTCTGCCCTGCCAAAGGGACTGGCGACCAAATTGCCAGAGGCGTCCAAAATTCGGACAATTTCCCGCTCGCGAAAATTTTGAAACTCCTGCCCGCCTGAAAACTCATTGAACGAAAGCGGCTTGGGCGGATTCCCCATTGGAGATTGTCCGTCATCGGGTGGAGGTTCGGAGGGGATTTCTCCATCGACTGGTGGCTGACCATTCTTGAGCGCGATCTCGGTCATTTTGTCGGCGCTCTGACTCAGGTCACGCTTGAGCGAGTTCAACGTATCCTGTGACTGAATCGTGTAAAGCATCCCGCCGAAGACCGTCAAGGTCAATGCGAGGATCAACGTGTAAAGCAGGGTGAAGCGAAATCGAATGGACATTATTCCTCGCGCAGAACGTAGCCAATGCCGCGCACTGTCTGGATGAGACGCGGCTGCCCCTCCGCCTCCAGTTTCTTGCGCAGGTAGCCGACGTAGATTTCAAGCACATTGTCATCGCCGCCGAAGTCGTAGCCCCAGACATCGCTCAAAATCTGACGGCGTTCCAGCACCTGGCGCGGATGACGTAAAAAAAGATGAAGCAGGTTGAACTCGGTCACGGTCAGGGATAGATCCATGTCGCCGCGCTTTGCTTCATGGGTGGATGGATCAAGGCGGATATCGGCATAGGCTGCGGCTTGATTCTCGGGTTTGGCTTCCACCCGCCTCAGCATTGCATGGACTCGCGCCACAAGTTCGGCGGGCGCAAACGGCTTGACGAGGTAATCGTCCGCGCCGCTCTCCAAGCCTTCGACGCGATTCTCAATGGCATCGCGGGCGGTCAACATCAGGATCAGCGTTTTGTTTTCTTCATCGCGCAATCTGCGGACAAATGCCAATCCGTCCATTTTCGGCATCATCCAATCGGCGATGATAAGGTCGGGATTCTCCGCCTGCACAAGCGGCAAAGCCTCCAAGCCGTTGGTGGCGGTTACCACGGTCAAACCTTCGTAGGTCAGCGTGCGCTGGAGCATTTTTAGTAATTTAGGGTCGTCATCGACAATCAGTACGGCGGGCATAATTTCTCTCTTTTCTTCATCTTATCATACGGAAATATAAACCCATAAACTGTGAAAACGCTGTGAAGAAATTGTCGGAAAGGAATTCACAGGCTTTTCACAGCCATTTCTTGGCTTGTCCACAGCGGGGGATTCTAGAATAGGCGAGTAAGTTCAAAATAAAAAACGCAGGAGAAAAATCATGACTGTAAAAACAAAAACCAATCTTATTCTTGACATTGCCATTTTTATCGCGTTTCTCGTTGCCGCAAATCCGCGCCTGACGGGGAACACGATCCATGAATGGTTGTCGCTGTCCTTCGCCGCCGCCATCGTGGCACACCTGCTCTTTCATTGGGAGTGGCTGGTCAAGGTGACAACTTCTTACTTCAAGAATTTC
>DYDH01000377.1 GCA_020717985.1 Herpetosiphon sp.
GGATGGGCAAAAATCTCTGGACTTTTTTCTCTCCCGCTGCGAGACAGATAAAGATTGCGCGTCCACGTATCCAAAATTGAGGGAGGAACTTGATTCCATTTTGCAGGATTTGGATAAAACTCCGGCAGTCATCACCATCCCCCACCCCAACACCGCAAAGCCGCTGGAACTCACGGTCAGCAAAGCGTTTTTCACCAACATGATTTTCAACACATTGTATTCGCCCGATCTTGTCGCCCTGCTGCCTTTGAGCATTCATCAGGCGTACACAGAAAAGAATTACGCACCGCTTGTTGCGCAGGCATATCTACTGGATGGCGGCGTGTACGATGGGATGTTCTATGCTGTTGCCTGTTCGGAGGATGCGCCGCTTCTCGCTCCACTTGAAGCAAAAAAGGCTGGCGCCGAAAGCGTCTTCGGTGACCGCACGCCAGATTTTATCGAAGTGTGCAATGCCTGGACGAAGGGCGATACACCGCCCATTTTGCGCGCGCCGGTCTCCTCCGATGTCCCGGTCTTGATCTTGTCTGGGGATGCCGATCCGATCACGCCGCCCTGGCACGCGGAGCATTTATCCAAGTCTCTGCCAAACAGCCTGCATCTGATCTTCAAGGGGATGGGACATGGGAATATAACCACCGAATGTGCAACGAGGATCATGGATAATTTCATCGAGGGCGCAACGATCAAGGGACTGGATACATCCTGTGTAAAAGCCGTCACGCCGCCGCCATTCTTCGTTGACTTTAGCGGTCCACAACCGTAGAAGGATATGTCATGATTGAAGTTCAGAATCTTTCCAAATCGTTCGGCAAGGTAAAAGCCGTTCAAAATGTATCCTTTTCCGCCGCCAACGGACAGATCACCGGTCTGCTCGGTCCCAATGGAGCTGGAAAAAGTACGACCCTGCGCATGTTGTACACCCTGCTCAAACCAGACAGCGGACTGGCGCACATCGATGGATTTGACATCGCCCAATCGCCAATTGACGTGCAATGCCGCATCGGTGTTCTTTCGGATGCACAGGGAATCTATGAGCGTCTGACCACGCGCGAGAACATCCGCTATTTTGGTCAACTGCATGGGATGAGCAATCAGGAGCTTGAAAAGCGTACAGATGAATTAATGGTCATGCTGGATATGCAGTCCATTGCCGATAGAAGAACAAAAGGGTTCTCCACCGGCGAACGGCTCAAGGTTGCCATTGCACGCGCGCTCGTACATGACCCGGGCAACGTTTTGCTGGATGAGCCAACCAATGGGCTGGATGTCAAAAGCACCCGCGCCATGCGTCAGTTCATCCGCAAACTGCGCGACGATGGAAAGTGCATCATCCTGACCAGTCACATCATGCAGGAGGTATCTGCTCTTTGCGATCAGATCGTCATCATTTCAAATGGGATCGTTGCGGCGCAGGGGACGCCCGATGAATTGCTGCACAAAACTGGAAAAGACAATCTCGAGGATGCGTTTATCGAGATCATCGGCACCGACGAGGGATTGGCATGAAGCAAATCTGGATCATCTTTCAAAAGGAAGTGCTGGATAGTATCCGCGATACGCGCAGTTGGGTAATTGGGGTGTTTTTCTCGGCGTTGTTCGGACCGATCCTGATGGGCGGATTGCTGATCCTGGTCGGGTCCAGTTTTCGAAAGGATATGGATAAGCCGCTGACCCTGCCTGTTCAGAATCCTGAATATGCGCCAGCCTTGATCCAATTTCTTGAAAACTACGACGTGATCACAGTGCCCGCTCCTGCTGACCCGGAAACTGCGGTAAAACTTGGCGATGTGGATGTGGTGCTGGTCATTCCCGAAAATTTCAGCGAAGAATTTTCTTCAAGCAAACCTGCGACGGTTCAACTGGTGCTGGACAGTTCCAGGCAATCTGCGATAGTCAACATCCTCAGGATACAAACTCTGCTGGAAGGCTACAACTCATACCTCGGCAAACTGCGGCTCGTTGTGCGCGGCGTTAGTCCGGAAGTGGTGGAGGTGATCTCAGTGGACAAGGTTGATGTTGCGACCCCTCAAACGCGGGCAATGATGCTCCTTTCGATGTTTCCCTATTTCATTATTTTCGGGGTATTCAGCAGTTCTTCTTCCATCATTACAGACAGCACTGCGGGAGAGCGGGAGCGTAAATCCCTTGAGCCTTTGTTGATCAATCCCGCGCCGCGCAGATTTTTTGTATTCGGCAAAATTTTGTCCTCCTTTCCATTTTCCATAGTGAACCTCGGTTTGACCTTGATCGGTTTTGGGATCGTATTTAATGTCATGCCGCTCGAAAAGTATCTTGGGATGCAGCTCGGCTTGAACGGGATGACCTTGATCTGGATCTTCCTGATCTGCCTGCCCGTGGTATTTCTGGCCAGCGCGATCCAGATCGTGGTGGCTTCGTTTGCGCGCACGCCAAAGGAAGTGGGGACCTACCTGCCGTTTATTGCTCTTATCCCGTCCCTGCCGGGGTTGGCGCTCGCCTTCTTTCCTGTAAAGTCAAACCTGTGGCTGATGCTGATCCCCACCTTTGGACAGCAGCTATTGATCAATCAAATGCTGCGCCTTGAACCGATCGGCGCCTTCAATGTTATCGCTTCGGTGTTGGCAACCCTATTGGTTTCTGTTCTCTTCACCTGGCTCGCCATCCTGATTTACAAGCGTGAGCAGATCATGTTCAAAGGAGGTTGAAAATGGATACCCTCTCAATCTCAAAAATAGCCTCGGAGGAATATTTGATCATGAGTCAAACAGATGCAATCACAGGCAATCGACTCGCACCTGGTGTATAATACACATAAATAACGGTGTTTATACACACAGAAAAGAGGTAGAAATGAGAACCAATATTGTGCTTGACGACAAACTTATTGACCGCGCTCAAAAATTGACGGGGATCAAAACCAAGCGTGAAGTGGTGCATGAAGCCTTGCGTTTGTTGATTTTATTAAATGAGCAGGCGGAACTCCGCACCATGCGCGGGAAAATGCCTTGGGATGGAAACTTGAAT
>DYDH01000378.1 GCA_020717985.1 Herpetosiphon sp.
AGATCATCGCGCGCAACGTCCGCACACCGTATGGCGAAATAGACATTATCGTGCGGCAAGGCGACGTGATGATCTTCGTCGAAGTAAAGACGCTCACATCCAGCTCAAATTTTTTTCCTGAAACCAATATCACCCGCGCCAAACAACAACACATGCTCCACGCCGCACAGCACTACACAGAAGAACATGAGATCGATCACTGGCAAATTGACGCCATTGCAGTGGAGGGAAGTCCGGGGTCAAAACCGGTCGTCACACATTTTGAGAATGTGATTTGAACAGCGCGCTGCGCAAGGCGTGGAAAATGCCCATCGGACAGAATCCACTTCCGGCCGCGTCATGAGGCGAAGAATCAAAATCCTTTACATTCGGAAGTAGAACTCCAGAACTGCTGTTTGGTATAATTTTATTCACGCCTGACAAAAGGAGAATATTATGGCAAACGTCATCGGACCTGATGTTAGTTTTTATCAAGACGATCCTGAAACCCCGCAAGGCATTGACTTTGTAAAAATGCGCGCATCGGCGGGATACGTCATCATCCGCGCAGGGCAAAACATTTGGGTGGATTCAGACTTTAAGATCAACTGGCGCGAGGCAAAACTTGCAGGACTGCCGCGAGGCTCCTATTGGTTTTACGACAGCCGCATAGATCCCAAACGACAAGCCGAGCTATGGGTGCAGCAGTTTGCGGGCGATTTCGGCGAACTTCCCCTGTTTGCGGATTTTGAAGAAAGCTACATGGGCGCTTATAAGGGTTGGAAAAACTGGTACACATTTCTTGAACGACTCAAACAACTCGTCAATGGAAAAGAGATCGCCATTTACACGGCTTACTACTACTGGCGCGATAATGCGCCAAACGCCGCCACCCAAGCCGCCAATCTCGAATATTTCCATCAATACCCATTATGGATAGCCAATTATGGCACAGCCGAACCTTCGGTGCCCAAGCCCTGGACAAAAAGTGAATGGCTGTTCTGGCAATATACAGAGACAGGGGACGGAAAATTATTCGGCGTGGAAAGCAAAGGCATTGACCTGAACTATTTCAACGGCGATCTGGCTGCGCTCCGCGCTCGATTTAATCTAACAGATACGCCCCCGCCTCCGCCGCCCGATCCTGACCCCATCCCTGATGATGACACCCCCACAGGCATAATGTACCGCGTTACCGCGTCGCCTTCGCTGAAAGTCCGCGAGGGACCGGGAACAGGATACAACTCAATTGGTTTGCTCTATCTGAACAATACAGTCGAAGAGATCAATGCCAATGCTGACAGAAGCTGGCTCAAGACCCGAAAATCAGATGGAAGTTTGACGGGTTGGAGTTCGAGTGTCTATTTGGAGAAGGTTAGCGTAACACCTCCACCCGTTGAAACAAAGAAGTATAAAGTTACCGCGCAGCCATCCCTAAAAGTCCGCGAGGGACCGGGACTGAACTACACATCGCTTGGCACTGTTACGTTTAATGAAATAGTGGAGGAGATTGGCGCAAACGCCGACAGAACCTGGCTGAAAATCAAGAACTCAACCGGACGTCTGGTCGGATGGAGTTCCAGCTCATATCTGCAATATATCGGTACAACGCCCCCCACGCCGCCAGTGGTGGACAAAAAGTTTTATCGCGTCATTAGATCATCCATCCAGGTATTGGAAGAAGCAGTATCCACTGCCAACGTGGTTGGTACGCTTTACTTCGCCGAGACGGTGGAACAGATCAGCCTAAGCGCCGATGGGATTTGGATGAATATTCGCAAGACGGATAGCAGTCTGGTGGGTTGGAGTTTAAGCAAAGACCTGCTGAGTTCAACCGTTGACCTGCCTCCAGCGCCGCAAGAACCGCCAGTCCCCGTTCCCGACGACGATGACAAGAAATGGTACCGCGTTGGTTATGCAACGCTCACTGTGCGCGAAACCCCCAGTATCATTGGCAAAGTGCTTGGCACAGTATTTCTGGATGACACCCTACCCGCATTGGACGACACCTCCACCCCAGGCTGGACTCAGATCCGCCGTGTAGATGGGCTGACAGGCTGGTGCGAGAATAAATATCTCGTCTTCCTAAGCGCCACCCGCCCCGCATCCATCAGACAAAATCTTTTCAAAGGCGTCACCTTCCTGCAAAAAGACCTGACCTCACCGCGCAGGAATAGAATGTACGTGATGGCTGTGGATTTAACCACTGTCGGACTTGAATTCCTCGTGACCCCGTCAAAATTATCCAGTGGAATTTTATGCACCCGCACGACCTCAAAATTCCTTGGAGAATTCAGCATGAATGTCGCCATCAATGGAGATGGATACAGTTATTTGGATGCTTCGGTCAACCCTGCCATCACCTGTCCAGGCGGCGGAGACCCTGTCAAGGCAAACGGTTTTGCGGCTTCGCGCGGAACTGTGTATTCGCCGACAAAAACCGTCCAGCCGACAGTTTATATCAGTTCCACCAATCAGGTGACGATCAATGAAACGCCGAACAAGGTATTCAATGCCGTTTCGGGTGACCGTGTGGTGGTTCAAAAAGGATCAACGGTCAAAAATCTGGCCGCCCAAACACCCAGTCCGCGCACGGCGATTGGGTTGAATAAAAATGGGCGCTGGCTGATCTTCATGGTGGTGGATGGCCGCCAGCCGGGCTATAGCGAAGGCGTCACCTTCCCCGAACTGGCTGAATTGCTGATCTCCTACGGCGTTTACACCGGCGCAAACATGGACGGCGGCGGTTCGTCTACAATGGTCGTCAAGGGCGTGGACGGTAAAGCCCGCGTTTTGAATTCCCCCATTGACCAAAACGTTCCCGGAAAAGAGCGCGAAGTGGCAAATCATTTGGGGCTGTATATCAAAAAGTAATTGGTAATTAGTAATTGGTTAAGATGACAGTCATCCGCTTTATGAAGGGGTGGCTGTCACTTTTTGCTTATTCTCTACCATACACGCAATCCTAAAAACAGACCCTAATCTAGACTTTATCCATTTGGACATTAAC
>DYDH01000101.1 GCA_020717985.1 Herpetosiphon sp.
CGATACAGTCGAAAACCTCTTCCTGCGCGCCGATCAAGCTTTGTATACCGCCAAACAGGCTGGGCGCAATCACACTATTATTTTTACCCCGCAATGAAAAGAGGCGACATGGATATTTCGCTTGCTGTTTTAATTGTTGAGGACTCGGAAAGTGACGCGCGGCTTATTGTCCGCTTGTTCAAGAAGGCGGGCTATGAAGTCGTTTTTGAGCGGGTTGAAACTGTAGAACAGATGCGCGCCGCGCTGGGAAAGCGAACCTGGAATCTTGTCATTTCAAATTACCAAATGCCCAAATTTGACGGGTATGCCGCGCTTCAATTATTGAAAGATACAGGATGCGATATACCTTTTATTATTATTTCCGACACCATTGATGAAGAGAAAGTTATTTCCATCATGAAGGCTGGCGCGCAGGATTACCTGATCAAAGGCGACCTTGCCCGTTTGGTTTCGGCAGTGGGGCGTGAACTGAACCAGTCTGAGGTACGACGGGAGCGCAAGCGGGCAGAGGAAGCGTTGCGGGAAAGCGAAAACCGCTATCGAGCGCTAGTGGATATTTCACCTGACAGTATCGGCATCCACTGTGATGGCAAGGTGGTGTATGTTAATGCTGCGGCAGCGAATCTCTTCCACGCCAATTCAATAGATGACCTGATTGGTATGCCGGTCATACAGTTTATCCACCCCGATTATCAAACTATTGCCATGGAACGCGTTCGGCGCAGCTACGAAAACCACCAGTCAGCCTCACTGCTGAAAGAGAAATTCATAACCCTTGACGGGCAGCCAATTGATGTTGAAGTTACCACCACGCCCATTATGTATGATGGTAAAACTGCCACCCAGGTCATTATCCGCGACATCACCAAACGGATGCAGGCGGAAGAGGCTCTTGGCGCTTCCGAAGCCAAACTGCGCGCTCTTGTAGAGCAGGTACCGGCAATTGTATACACTGAGTCGGCGGAAACCAGGGAAACCCTGTACATCAGTCCGCAGGTGGAGAAACTCACTGGTTACACACCCGGTGAGTGGATGAAAGACCCCAATCTATGGGAAAAAATAACCCATCCTGAAGACCTGTCCGCCCTCCTGGCAGAGGACGAACGCACTACTACAAACCGCGAACCGTTCTACATAGAATACCGTATCCTGACGCGGGATGGGCGCACGCTCTGGATTCACGATGAAGCCGTGATGATCCAAAGCCAGGACGGGACGCCGTTGTTTTGGCAGGGCGTGATGTATGACATCACCGAGCGCAAGCAGGCCGAAAAAGCCCTGCAAAAATCGGAACGTTTTGCTCTTGCAACTGTGGATGCGCTTTCAGCTCACATTGCCATTTTGGATGAGACTGGCGTCATTCTTTCAGTCAATCGTGCCTGGCGCGATTTTAGCGAGGCTAATTCAGCGGCAGGATCCAATCCACAGGTGCATGAAGGCGTAAATTATTTGTCCGTATGCGAAACTGCAAGCGGACCAGATTCTGGAGAAGCCGCTGTAATGGTCACGGGGATTCGAGCAGTGATGAGCGGTTGGCAAAAGGAATTTTCGCTTGAATATGCCTGCCACTCTCCCGACGAAAAACGCTGGTTCAATGCTCGTGTGACGCGTTTCTCCGATGAAGGCGCAGCCCGGATTGTGGTGGCGCATGAAAATATTACCAAGCGCAAACTGGCTGAACAGTTTTTACAGATAAGCGAGGAAAGATACCATGAACTTTTCAACAGCATGATAGACGGTTTCGCCTTGCATGAGATCATTTGCGATGAAAACGGAAAACCAAGTGATTATCGCTTTCTTGAAGTCAATCCGGCTTTTGAACGTCTGATCGGACTTCAATTTGAAAAATTTATCGGAAAAACTGTGCTTGAGGTCATGCCCAATACCGAGTCTTATTGGATCGATGTATATGGAAATGTGGCGCTGACGGGACGCTCCACCTTTTACGAAAACTATTCCAAGGAGGTTGACCGCTATTTTGAAGTTTCGGTGTATTGCCCGCGGCCGGGACAATTTGCAGTCATCATGGTGGATATTACCGAGCGCAAACGGGCGGAAGACAGCATTCATAAGCGCGTGACCGAACTGGAAATGCTGTACCAAAGCGGGCTGGCGCTCAGTCAATTATTAAATCCGAAAGAGATCGGGGAAAAAATCCTTGAACTATTGGAAGAAAAATTGAACTGGCACCATACAAGGATCCGCTTGTATCATCCGCAGGATGACAGCCTGGAATTACTGGACTTTAATCAACCAGGCTTGAGGGGCGAGGTGGAGCGGCGTGAAGTGGTGGAGCGCTTCCAGACGCTGATAACCCATTCGGACCAAGGTATGAGCGGCTGGGTTATTCAGCATGGACTGACCTTGCGCTCGGGCGATGTCAACGGCGATCCGCGCTACGTTGAGGCTTATCCCGGAATATGTTCCGGACTTTATGTTCCGATGAAGTTGGGGGAACGAATCATCGGCGTGATCAGTATTGAGGACAGACAACCGGATGCTTTCAGCGAGGCCGATGAACGGCTGATCGTCACACTGGCAAATCAAGCCGCCAGCGCTTTTGAAAATGCGCGCCTGTTTGAGGAGACGCGCCAGCGTGTAATGGAGTTGGAAACACTCAACCGCATTTCACTTGTCCTGCGTGCCATCTCAAAACAGAATGAAATGCTGTCCATTGTGTTGGATGAGGCTTTGGCCATTCTAAACACTTCGCATGGCTCCATTGAACTGCACAACAAGACCACGGACAGATTGAATAAAACCATCATGCGTGGTTGGATGGCTCAAATGGCTGAACCGTCGCAGAAAATTAGCGAAGGGATTGCGGGTAAAGTATTTACCAGCGGTGAGATTTACATCTCGCACGAGTTTGCCAGTGACCCTGAGACGTGCGCCGACGCACGCAGTCAAATCCCATCTGGTTGGGGCGGTGTCTGTTTGCCCATCCGCACCACCCAGCAAACATTGGGAGTCATGACCGTCTCCATGCCAAGCGAACACGAACTCAACAAAGATGAGATCCGCTTGCTGTCAATTCTGTCAGAAATGACCGGAGCCGCTTTACAACGAATGCAGCTATATGAGCAAACCGTCCGCCGCCTGGAACAGCTAAACGCTTTACGCGCTGTGGACCAAGCCATTTCCAGCAGTCGTGATATGCGCCTGACACTTAATATTTTATTAACACATACCATTTCTCAACTGGGCGTGGATGCCGCGGATGTGCTTCTGCTTCACCCTGGTTCAAACCTGTTGGAATTGGCGGCTGGGCGTGGTTTTCACACACTATTGCTTGAAAGCATCAATTTGAGCAATAGCATTGCCAGGCGTGCCATTATGGAATACCAAAAGATCATGGCGCTTGACTTTGAGACCGCCCGGCTCCACGAAAATCCACAACTTGGAAAACTCTGGAAACAGGAGGGTTTTGTCTGTTATTGGTGCGTGCCATTGATTGTAAAAGGAGAAGTCAAAGGTGTCCTGGAAGTTTATCGCCGCACAGCGTTCACCCCCGACGCGGAGTGGCTTGAATTCCTTGAATCGCTTGCCGGTCAGGCTGCCATCACGATTGACAATACCCAACTTTTCGAAAACTTGCAGCGCGCCAATTTGGACCTTAGCCTTGCTTATGACGCCACCATTGAGGGATGGTCTCGCGCGCTGGATTTGCGCGACCATGAAACCGAAGGACATACATTACGCGTTACCGACTTGACCGTGAAACTGGCGCGTGCCATGCGGATCAGTGAATCTCAACTGACAGCAATTCGCCGCGGCGCACTCCTGCACGACATCGGTAAGATGGGCGTTCCCGACTCGATCCTGCTCAAAGAAGGCGACTTGACCGATGAAGAATGGATGCAGATGCGTAAACATCCCCAACTTGCGTATGATATGCTGGCGCCCATTGCCTACTTAAATGATGCGCTCAATATCCCTTATTGCCATCACGAAAAATGGGATGGCACGGGCTATCCGCAGGGTTTGAAAGGGGATCGTATTCCATTGGTCGCGCGTATCTTTGCTGTTGTGGATGTGTGGGACGCTCTCACAAATAACCGCACATATCGCAGGAAATGGACAAAACAAAAAGCGCGCCAATACATCAAGGATCAGAGCGGCAAGCATTTTGACCCGCAGGTTGTGGATTTCTTTTTGAAGAATATCAGCTAAAATTTGCCATCGCAAAACTGTCTGTATTCCTTTTGACTTTATTTGCGCCGTGGAAGGACGACCAAGGTTATGATTGCCAAAAACTATTCTTTTAATCTTGTGTGTACTTTGTTTTTCCTGAGTTTCTGTAAAGTGGTAAAATTTATCCGCGAATACTTAGTGGTCGGTCGAAAGTTTTTAGAAACACCTTTGGCTTTTCGAGGGCTTGTCCCCCGAAAGAGCAGGAATGGATTGTAAAAATATTTTCGACGGATTACTTTATACTATACGTAACTCAATTAATGGTCGTTATCATTTTTATATGGAGGAAGCAGTATGTCCAAAATAATTTCTGTTCATTCATTTCGCGGCGGTACGGGCAAGTCCAATACCAGTGCGAACCTGGCTTATCTTTGCGCCGTATCGGGGCTGAGAGTAGGTGTGGTTGATACGGATATCCAATCTCCTGGAATTCACGTGCTCTTTGGGCTGGATGAAGAGCACATGGTCCGCTCGTTGAATGATTATCTTTGGGGGAAGTGCGCCATTGAAGAGACAGCTTATGATGTAACGGCATCTTTGGGCGCGGAAATAAAAGGCAGTATTTATTTAATCCCCTCCAGCATCAAGGCCGGAGAAATTGCCCGCGTACTGCGTGAGGGGTACGATGTTGGATTGCTTAATGATGGTTTTGAAGCGTTGATTGAAAAGCTTAAGCTGGATATGCTCGTTATTGATACACATCCGGGCTTGAATGAAGAGACGCTGCTTTCGATCGCCATTTCCGATACGTTGGTGCTTATTCTCCGCCCGGATCAACAGGATTATCAAGGCACAAGTGTGACAGTTGAGGTTGCCCGCAAACTGGACGTGCCGCAAATGTTGCTGATGGTTAATAAAGTACCCGAGACATACGACATGAACGTTGTGAAGCAGGAGGTCGAAAAGAATTATAACTGTGAGGTTGTTGCAGTCATTCCGCATTCAAATGACTTGATGTCACTTGCCAGCTCGGGAATTTTTTCGCAAAAATACCCGGATCACCCTGTAACCCAAAAATATCAGCAATTAGCCAATCGGGTGCTTGCCTGAGCATTTATAAAAATATTGCCAGGCGATAAAAGCCGATACTAAACACAGCGAATCTTGATCCGGCCTAAAAAATGTATCTGCCAAGGTGCTTTTGCTGTGCTCGCTATTATTGAGTGGGTGGAATTTCCGGTTAATTTCAGCTTATTGCTGGTGCAGGGATCAGCCGTATAGTAATTAATCCTGTTCCATGGCGCTCCTAAAGTCAAATTTCACCGTCGTCTGCGAATGAAAATGAAAATTTTCGAGAAGGTTTTTAAATCCTTGAGCTTGTACTTGTGCAGATTCGTGCTATTCACATATTCGCGGTGGGAAGACCTTGTGCGGTGAAGGCTTATTTCCAGGAGAACATGGTATGGCACAAATTGATTCGAATTCTGAAGATTCTTTAGATGGCTTGGTGAGCAGGGTAAAAAATCGTCGAGCAGTGGGGAGTCGTCCGTCTGCTCCTGCGCCACAAGCGGGAGGATTGAGACCGAGTGAAATCCTTTTCATGTCCAGCGAGCAAAAGAACCTGATTACTTATTTATCCCGCCGAAGATATGCCCGCATTGACGAAATTAATCAAGCTATTGAGATGGATTATTCGCAGACCCATAAAATCCTGTCTGATTTAAAGAAAGATGGCTATGTTCATGAAGTGTTGGTGGATGGGGAAATTGTTTACCGCGTTAAGTTTGTGGATACAACCAATAAGAGCAACAATCTGCCCAGGGAGCTATGGAATGCGCTGAGCCTTGATAGTGTGGCCTTTTTGCACCAATTGTCTTTATTCAAGAATCTTACGGAAGCAGATCTGGGTTTTATAAGTCAACATTTCAAACAGGAACATTATGCGCGTAATGACGTTATTATGCGGCAGGGTGATTTGACGAATTCATTTTTTATTATCAAAAGCGGTGTGGTGGCGGTCTCCAATTTATCCAGCAGCGGTGTCTACAATTTAATACGATATTTGGAGCAGGGGGATTTCTTTGGGGAAAGCGGATTATTAACAGGACAAAGCGCATCTGCAACCATCATCGCATTTACACCAGTGGACCTCCTGATTATTAATAAGGACGATTTTTATACAATGCTCACGAAGCATGTTGGGATAGCGATTGAGTTGGCGAGGACGCTTGCGTATCGCCTGGCTGCCACCAACACGCGGCTGGCAAACAAATTAAATGATTCCAGCCTTTTCCTGGTGGTTAGCACAGGAAAACAGTTGGGCGCAACCACGATTGCCAACGCCATGACGCTCATGATCTCAGCTTCGACCAAAGCGCCCACAGCCTATATCGAATTCTATGGGAAGGAACTCTCGTCCATTTATGGTTTTCCTCCAACCAGTGAAACATACGACCATCCTGGAGGTTTTCAGATATTCAATCCAAGAAGCGGAACAGATATTTCTGAATTGGCACAGGCCACACTCGCCGTGGATCAGGCCGGCGCGCAATTCAAAAATATTGTCGTTTGCATCTCATGGGAACTTGTTCAACAATTGGAGACATTGGTGGGCAGCGCCGCCCAGGTTGTGATGGTGACATCTCCGCGACGGAAAGATTGGGAGCAGTGCCAAAAGGTGATCGCCTCGCTCAAGCCGTACATCCGCGCCAATAAGACCCGCTTGTTTACTGTAGTGAACCATGTTCAATCCGACACTTCAGACGAACTGATTGAAGTCGAGCCTGATTTTGCGATTCCTTTTTTGAGCAGCCTGCCCCCGATTGCTGAGCGGCGGGTGGAGAATCTGCCTGAACCATTGACCGTAGTCATCTCTGAGATATTTAAGTTGCTGGGGTACACAAATCAAATTGGGGTGTATATCCCCACAACCATTGGCGTGGACCAACATGCCAACACATCTGCCTATGTGGAAAAAACGCTTTCATTTATGGGGAGACTTTTTGGCGGAGCCACACATGAGCAGGTGCAAGGGGTATGGAATAGCCAGGAGGCTGGATTGGTGGAGGAAAGCATTCATCTTGTCAGAAGTTCTTGCAGCCAGCCTGTACTGGATACGCACATGGGCGAAGTTGTCGATTATGTGGAAACCCTGAAACAGGATTTACAACAGGAAGCAATGGCATTGGAAGTTAACCAAAAGCTTATGTTGATTTGATTTTTTCATAGAGGCGCTATGTTACAAAAAATTTCCACTTTCTGGCTTATGGTTTTTGGTCTCATGTTAACCAGCGCCATCACCCTGGGATTAATGGCCGCCAGTGCGATTCAAACTACCAGGCGAACTGTAGAAAATGAGCAGATTTTGCAGCTGCTTTCGCGCACTGAGGCGTACTCACTCGCCATCAATGAACGGTTACGCGGTTTTGAAAACGCCACCCAACTGGCGGCCACACAAGCAAAGTTATTAATGCTCAATAATAACCTGTCTCCGGAAGAGACCCAATCCAGGTTACAAAAATACCAGAGAGATTCAAAAAATGTTTATGGATTGGATGACTGGTATCAAACCAATTATCTGCCAGAATATAAGAATGACCGCATATCCAATGTATTTCTAAATAATACCGCCCCGCTAACCCCCCAACTTGAGCGGGTTGTTGCGGCCACGGAAGACTTGGATGTTTTGTTTCAATCTGTCCATGAAAGCAATATCGGCTCCCAATGGATATATCTGACTCTGCCCAGTGGAATGATGCGGCTATATCCATGGACGGCGAGATCATCTTATCCGGTGGATTGGCTGCCGCAGAGTGTCGCATTTTACACCGTGGCAGATCAAGCGCATAACCCGGAGCGGAAATCCGTTTGGACAGCGCCATACAACGATGTTGCCGGGGCTGGATTAATGGTTACCAATTCGTATCCGATTTACGATGGAGATACGCTGATCGGGGTTATGTCCAATGATTTCCTGATCAAGGATTTGCAAAAAGAGGTTCTTGGGTTCAAGGTTGGCGTAAATGGTTTCGCGTTTTTGCTGGATGGCAATGGAAATGTCATTGCGCATAAAAACTATGCGCCTGAAAATACCACCGAGGGCGAAGAAATAAACATAAGACTGGTGGATCAAGAGCCGTATATGGGCGCGGTTGTGGCTGAAATGCTAAAGAGCGATGTCGGCACAAAAACTGTCACAGATGCCGCCAACCAACAGTGGGTGGTGGTATATGCGCCCATCCCGACAACGAACTGGCATTTGGGCTTGATGCAGCCGCTTGCTGAAATCATCCAACCGGCAACTGATATTGCCAGCCAGTTGAAGTACGGGGCGATAGTTTTAGTCTTGCTGGCGCTGGTTGCGTCCATAATCATTGCCCGTTGGATTTCACTTCCGGTTATGCAACTATCGAAAAAAGCGAGATTGATCAGTTCATCAGTCGATGCGATGGATGCCAGTATTGAGAAACGTTCCGAGGCATTAACAAAGGATACCGATTATTCCAATATCCGCGGTACCAGGGAAATTTATGAGCTTGGAATTGTGTTTGGTGAAATGGTCGCAACCCTGCGCAAGCGAATTAATGAGCTTGGGTCGATTTATACTCTCGGACAAACCATTGCAGCCACAGTGGAGTATGAAAAATCGCTTGGTACAGTACTCTCGGCAGTGGAACGGACGGTCAAGTCTGATGTTGCAGAAATTCATATTGTGCAAAATGGTCACTGGACTTTGGGAATCTCAAGCCGATTGGGGGCAAAAAATAGCCTGTCAGCGCAGAAATTCCTCATGCCTGAAAGCTTGATGGCGCAAATTATCGAGAAAAAATCCAGTATTTTAATTAAAGATTCACACCAGGCAGATTCAAACATCAACCCCAACACGGCTGCCTATATGAAAGATGAAAATATAAATTCGCTGCTTGCCGCACCCTTGATAGCGGATAAAAAACCCGTTGGATTGGTTTCGCTGGAAAATTATGGTACAGACCATTTTACAGAAGATGACCAGCGCCAATTGAACCGCCTTGCTGCACTGGCATCCATCGCCATCAATAATGCAATTCAAGTCCGTCAGCGTGAGCAGTCCCTCAAGGAACAGATCCGTGAATTGAAAATTGTGATTGATGAAACCAGGAAACAGAAAGAGGTGGAGCAAATCCTTGAGTCGGATTATTTCCAGTCTCTTCAAAAACGTGCATCTGAAATTCGAGCGAGAACCGCGGGCCGTAAAGGGGAAGAAAAATAAGGGTTGACGGAAAAAGATGGCCGTCTTGTGGGAAGGTTTTTGCGGTCAGCCAGTATTGGAGGGCGCCTGGGCGAAGTTGTTGGTTGTGTTGAAACCTTGAAGCAGGAACTACAGATAAGAAACGTCGACATTGAAAATCAACCAAAAAATAATGCTAATATAATGTCCCTGGAATATGATAGGAGAGAATATGTTGAAGAAATTATTTCAAAATCGCGCCCAGTCATCTTTTTATGCGCTGTTGTTTATGACCGTTGGGCTGGTGCTGTTTGGCTGGTATAACGTTTATTCGCAATATATTAGTTTGAGGGAAGCAACTATAAAATCAATTCAGGCTGCCGAATTGGAAATTGTTCAAACTTTTGCCCGTGCCGCAAAATTATATTGGGCTGACCAACTGACCATCATGGGGATTGATTCTAATACCATAACCCCGGAACAGATACAGGACATTGAACTGCGTTTCCTTAAGGGGTATGTTAAGCTTCATTTGTTAGTGGATGAGGGAGATGGTTGGGTTATCGGGAATGATAACAGTATGGTTTTTGACGAGAGCGATGATTTTCCCTATTTTGGAGTGCCCATTGACCAATTCCTGCCTATGCAGGCGGCAGTTGCAGGGGGCGCGCGTGATTATGATCAGATGCTCGACGATGTGCTGTCTCGGCGCGAAGGCACAGGATGGTATGTTTGGGATCAAAACAAAGGAATCAACTATGCCGGGTTATATACCTGGGAAAAAGGAATTGAAATTGGCGCATGGACACCAGCGGTTGTGGATGAGAAGAACAATATCAGATGGATGATTGGAGTGACCACTCCGCTTGCTGCCATTATGCAGGAAAGCGGCGCCCGTGATTCGGTGAACCGGTCCTTTCTATTCATGGCTGTTGTTACAGTTGTAATCGGGCTGGTTTTTTACAGCTTCCTGCTTGGTCAGCGTCGGGTGCGTGCTCTGCAGAAAGAAGTGGCGCAACTTAAAATTGTAATTGACGAAAACAGGAAAAAGAAGGAAGTGGAGCAAATCCTTGAGTCGGATTATTTCCAGTCCCTTCAAAAACGCGCGGCTGAAATCAGGGCAAAATCCAACAAATTTTAGAAATAAGGAGCGATCAAATGAAAATTGGGATCATCGGCGCAATGGATGAGGAGCTCGTCACTATTCGCCAGCTTATAAAAAATCCGGAGCAAATCCAAAAAGGCGGACGCATATTCTGGCGCGGAGAAGCATCCGTGCATGAAATTTATCTGACACGCTGCGACCCTGGCAAGGTCAATGCCACCATCGCGACCCAGCAAATGATCGATCATTTTTCGATTGACGTGATCTTTAATATGGGCAGTTCAGGAGCGTCCGCTCCCGAACTTGAGGTGGGAGACCTGATAGTTGCGACCGAAGCCATTCAGCACGACTTTGACCTGACTGCCTGGGGTTTGAAACCTGGCGAGTTGATTTTCGATGTGTTCACCGCCGAAAACAACGGGGGCTTGCACTTTCGCGCTCAACAAGTATTTTGCACACATCCAAAGTTGACGCAAACTGCATTCGATATTGCGCAAAATATCAAACTGACTAAACTGGAGGGCTATTCTCCAAAAGTTTATACAGGCAGGATCATAAGCGGAGATCAATTTATTAACCAGCGGGAAAAAGCGGACGAACTTTGGAACACATACCACAGTCTCTGCACTGATATGGAGGCGGCGGCGATTGCTCATACGTGTGCCATAAATAACGTGCCATTCCTGTGCATCCGCGCAATTTCAGACAAGGCAGACCATTCTGCCAACATCTCGTTCACCGGCTTTTTGGTGGCGGCGACCGCTAATTATGGAAAGATTTTCGACCTTGTTATCAAGCAGTTTGATGGTATTTAATAATTTCAGTAGCTGCGGCAGTTTTTCATTCATAAATCAGGACAAAATATCATGAGCACTATCATTACAATTCATTCTTTTCGGCGTGGGGTTGGGAAATCCAGTTTGATCGCCAATCTTGCTGTGTTGCTGGCCTTGCAGGGACGGCGGGTGGCGCTTATTGATACAGACTTTCGAGCGCCCAGCCTCCATCTGTTTTTTGGTTTATCCAATGAAAACTCCATCCATACGCTCAATGATTATCTATGGGATAGGTGTGATATTCTTTCCACGGCTCAAGATGTAACCCCGCAGCTTATGTCAGATACCAGCGGAAAACTATTCGTTATTCCTGCCAGCGGCAAGATTTCTGACATCATGCAAATTCTTCGTACATCCCCGAACATTGACCGCTATATGGATGGGTTGGAAAAAATGGGGAAAGAATTGGATCTGGATATTCTACTGGTGGATACTCCCGCCGGGTTGAATGAAGATACGCTGCAGGCAATTGCAGTTTCCAATGTGGTTGTTTTGGTTTTGCATCCCGACAAACATGATTTTCAGGGCACAGCCGTGACTGTTGATATGGCCCGCAGATTGCAAGTCCCCGCCATCCATTTGGTTTTGAACGATGCCCAGGATAACCTTAATGAGGAAGATGCTCGCACACAACTTGAACAGACCTATCATTGTGGGGGCGGCACTGTGCTGAACCATACAGAAGAATTGCTGGCTTTAGCCAGCAGTAAACCATTTGTGCTTTGCTACCCAGAGCATCCTTTAACAGCCCGCATCAAAGAACTTGTGGAACATTTGTAGGTTGAACGCGCCGCCCCAGTTTACTCCTGGGGCGGTTCTTTCTTTTTGGCGGCGGCAATTTTGGTATCAAGAGCGTTCCACGCGCCTTGTGCAAGTTTACTGCCGGCTTTGCGGCGCAAGTTGGCTTGATATCGCCCCCGTTCTCCTTCGCCGCGCTTGATCAGCCAGAATTGTTTGCTGAGGATTTCCAGCGCCTGATCCAGGTCTGCCTGACTTGGACGTTCCTCCTCTGGCAGTTCTTTAGCCCACTGACAGATCTCCGAATACAACATTTCGTACTCGCGCAACATATAGCGCATGATCTTGCGCAGTAAAGGGGGCAACGCAGCCAGGTCGAGCGGGCTGATCCCATCCTTTTGGGATTCCACATCCATCTGTTTCTGTAATCGGTCAAATATTCCGCTCATGGTTCCTCGCGGGAAATCAGAACAACTCGGGCATGGAGATCGGTTCGGGTTGTGGCTGGCATTCGCCGCACCAGATCACATCAGCAACCGCCAATCCTTTGGGGGTATCGTTGCCGCCGTTAAACATGGCAACAAAACTGGACATCTTGCTGGCATGGTCTCTGCATACTCCACGTCCGCAAAACGAACAGACCGCGCGTGCATCTTCTTCACAGAACCAACATTTCATGATAAGTCTCCAGGTTTATGCCAGATTTAAAATTGTTTTAGCCGCCTTGCGTAATTCCTGTGACCAGGGATGGTCAGGGAATCGCAGTGAAAAGATGTCGGCGCTGCCCATTTCCACCATGTCTTCATTCAGCGGCAGGATGCCTGCGACTGGAGCATGGAAGGTTTCCTCCACATGGACGCGAATTTGGTTGGGGTCATAATTCTTTCTCTTATCGTCCCGGTTCGTGAGGGCCTTGTTCACCAAAAGCTGAATGGTCGGCACATCCAGACTGCGGGCTACATCCAATGTTACTGCCGTGCCCTGAAAATCCTGCTGGTCGGGACGCAGGATAATGACCATCTCATCCGACATGCCAATCGAGAGCAGTGTTTCTTCATTGATGCCAGGGTGGGTATCAATTAATAGGTAATCCAATTTCAATTCCTGGCGCAGGGTTTTGAATCCTTTGTTAAGGATATTGAAATCATAACCATCCCGGATCACATGGCTGATCTCGCCTGTATTGATGCTCGAAGGCACCAGCCAGAGAGCTTTATCTGCAAGTTGAGCCGCTCCGGGCTGTGGGCTGGATCCGCGCCCGACCAGAAACGCCGCATCTGTGACCGCGCACTTGTCATGCAGGTAGTCGTTGAGGGTTTGTTTCATACTGCCTTCATCCAGCCCAAACAGCACGTGGATTCCCGGCGATTGAATATCCGTGTCAACGATGGCCACGCGCTTGCCGGCCATTGCCGCCTGTGCCGCCAGGTTGGCGGTCACATTGGATTTCCCCGTGCCGCCGCGAAAAGAATGGATTGAAATAATTTGACTCATGATTCACTCTCCTGTTTTTGTTCCGCCGCCGATTTTTTCTGTTCTTCCTGGCGGGATTTTAGATTGTCCCATAGATTTGCTTTGCCGGTTGTTTGTGGCGCAGACATACGCTCTTGAATTGCCAATTCCAACTTTCCCCATACAGGGCTGACATCTTCGGGAATCGTATGACGCAATTGGAGCATGGCATATGTGCCTATCTCCTTACGGATTTTTTCCATCTCATCTCGCAGTTTGTGTATCTCTTTCTCAACCGAACGTTTCATTCTTTCATCGCCTAGTTTATCCAGCGATTTGCGCTGGATTCCCATCCGTGCCTGGACGATGAATAGCTTTTCGATTTTTGCCGCTTCCTTTTTTCCGTAACGTTCTGTCAGCGGTTTGAGCAGCTCCGACATATTTTCAATTCGCTGTACCATTTGCGATTCCTTTTGGGTCACACGGTCATCCATGCCGAGTTTATCCTTGATCCAATTTATTTCCTCTTTAAATCCCCATCGGATGGCGTAGGCAATCACCCCGACTCCAATAAATCCGCAAGTGGCGGCGTAGACCAGTAACAGTCCGCTGTTGACGCGTGTCACCATGTTGTTAAAGCCGATGTGCAGGAGCATGGCAACCAGCAGTCCAGCCAGACTTACAAGTATCTGGCGGGGCAGGCGTTCAAAACGTGCAAGCCCCAGCGCTATCCCCAGCAAACCGCAGGTGGTGGCGTGGATGAGGTTGGTCGAAATCACACGGCTGGCGGCAATTGCGAAACCCGCGTTAGGCGAGGCTTGAATGTATTGGATATTTTCGAAGATCGCGAAACCAATTCCGGCGGCAAATCCGTATACCGCGCCTTCGATGAAATAAGTGAATTTGGGTTGCCTCACCAGTATCCACAAGACCAACCCCTTGAGGATTTCCTCAATAATCGGGGCGGCATAGCGGATCACATCCATCCGCTCCAGCCAGCCCTGACGGATAACCGTGCCATTGAAAAGACCAGCCGCCTGAAAAGCCACCACTCCGGCAACTACGCAAATTAAGATGGTTGTAAACTCGCCTGTTTTGTACAGATCCCGCTTGTAAATCAGATAAAGCGATAATAGCGGGATAACAGATGCAATGAGGTAGGCTAGGATTTGCATAACACGACTATACCCTTTTTTACAAAATATGCAAATCTCTCCAGCAGAAGGATTTCGCTGGAGAGATTTGTTACTGCTTAAGTCTTACTCAGAATATCCCACAGGATTATTCCATAAACAGGTTTGAATTACTGCAACCTGTGGGACGACGCAAATGACAGGTTAGTAACCAGTGCTCGACACATCGTTTGATGGACGCCACTGTGACCACTTATCTGTAGCGGGATCAATGGTCATGTTTCCGGCGGGACCGCCCTGCCAGAATACCTGGAATACATTCGGATCGCCATTTCTAATGGAGGTGAATGCCAGGTTTGTGCCGCCACAATCCCAGGTGGGACCAGAGTCCTGTCCTTCGTAATCGGTGACATGGTATTCCTTGCCAGTTTTCAGATCATAACTGTAAATATCAAGGTTTCCATTCCGCTCAGACTGGTATGCGATTCGATAGCCTTCAGGCGACCAGACGGCGTTGACGGTCTTGCCATCGGTGGTGATGCGTTTCAGGTTCTTGCCGTCCGAGTCGATGATGTACAGGTCTGTCTTGCCATTGTCATCGGAAATGAACGCGATCTGTTTTCCATTTGGTGACCAGGCGGGGAATGTCTCGTTGACAGGGGTGCTGGTCAACTGGTATTCGTTACCCGTTTCAGTGTTGAGGATGAACACGTCCCAATTGTTATTGCGGTTGCTTTGGAACACAAGCCACTTCAGATCGGGCGAGTAGAACGGGTTGACATCGTCGGACGGATCGCTGGTGATCTGGCGTTCTTTGCGGGTGATCTCGTCAATCGTGAACAGGTCAATATTACCGTTGCGGTCGCTTTGATACACGATTGTGCGGGCATCCGGTCCATACATTGGGGTGGTGTTGTTGGATTCTGTGACCGTTAGCCGAGCCGGTATACCACTGCCCAACAGGTCGGTGGTATATAGTTCAACATTACCGTCACGGTTGCTTTGGAAGACAATCTCTGAATCATTTGGAGCGCGGCTTGGACGACTGTCCACGGCTTCATTTTTCGAAAGGTTATAGAGTTTGAAACCGGGTTGTCCTTCAATTCCATCGAGGCGGTAGATTTCCAGGTTTTCATCGCGGAAGGTATGGAAGATCAAGCATTGAATACAAGGTTCACTTGCGGCAGAAGCAATCGCTGGAATTGAGGTTGTGTCTTTCTTTGATTCGACACAGGTGGTCGTAGAAGCTTGGGCTGTTTTGTTCTTGTCATCGGTGATGGACAAGGTCAGGACAACGCCATAGGCGCTGTTGACGGTGATCGTCACACTATCGCCGGCCTTTAGTTGGAAGGTTGCAGTTTTTACCACCTTGCCTGTGCTGTCCTTGATATTGTAGGTATAAGCCGTTGGCATGTCACTGCCATTGTTGGTAATGGTGAACGTTGCCAGTCCGGTATTATTTACACAGGAACCAACCGCTGTCAGTTTGGGCTGTTTGACACAGGTGGTGGTGGAGGCGTCAGTGGTCGTGCCTGTGTTATCGGTGATGGACAGGGTTAGCACGCCATAGATTCCTCTGACTTTGACAGTCTCACTTTCACCCGCATTGAGTTGGAAGGAGGCGGTCTTGATGACCTTGCC
>DYDH01000102.1 GCA_020717985.1 Herpetosiphon sp.
TCTATACCCATGTCCTACAGCGCGGCGGACTGGCTGTCAAATCTCCCCTTGACAACTAATTACCAATTACCTCCCCCCCATCCCCGCCTTCTTATTGAACCCATTCCACGCGCTGGTGTTCAAGATCTTTTTACGCGCTGGGATTTGCTCCACGCGCTTCAACCATTCCGCTTCGGCTTGCGCGGCTTCATGGAAACATTGGGCTGAAAAATCTGCGCGCTCTTTTGCGGACGCTTTGGTCAAACTCAATGCGCCCTGCGTAAATTTATTTTCGAGTTGATCGCGCTCGCTGGCGTAAGCCTTGAGACGTTCGGGATAATTGAGCAATGTTGCGCGGTGAAGTTTTTCGTGAATCCAAAACAGGGAAGTGGAATCTGCCTGGGCTGTGGGAACAGGCCCGGGATTAAGAAAAGGAGCGACCCACATCGGCTTGAAAATGCTCGTGCATGGCGCGGATGTCCCAGTGGCGAAAATGATCGGCGTATCACCATCCAAATAAGCCACCAAAGACGCCGTGCTTTGGCTGATGTGAATGGGACCGAAACCCGCGTGCATACACACATCCACAGAAGTCAGGCTGGAAGTTTGCGGGTCAAAGTGTTCATCGTTGTGATGGCGCAGCACACCCATCATGGACTGGACGCTGACATTGCCTTTGGTTTGTTCAAGCTGATGAATGGTCGTAGCGCGGCGTGTGCGTCCCTTGCCGAAGTTGGTGAAAAGAAAATCGGAATAATCTTTTGCGTAATCGAATTGTCCCGCAGATTTGGAAAGACCCTTTTGCACAGCAAACTCAACTAGACTATGCGAAGCCATATCCCATTGATTGCCGAGCGTAAGGCAGTTTGAAATGGAATATACATCCCTCACCTGCCGCGCCGCCCATTGCTTATCCACGGTTTCAAGCACCCAGGCATCGTCTGCATTGGCGATTAGGAAGCTGTTGTGATAATACATCGAGTCGCCGTCTGAAGCGCAATTGCCGCCCTGACCGAATTGCTCCAACAGATCAATGATAACCTGTACGGCTTCACGCGGCGTGATCGCGCGTTCAAGCGCGGCGCGCAGCATGTCCATGCCGAGTAATGCCGGCTCCTTGTTTGCGGGAACCTTGGAATAGACCGCCTCATTGCCGATCACAAGTCCATGTTCGTTGATGCCCATTTCCGCGCCCCACATCCAATACGGTTTGGATAAAAGGACAGCGTGAGTTTTTTCAACCTGCGGAATTTCAATATACGTGCATTTGACGCGGCTGTTTAATGAGTATTGTGCGCCGGGAAAATACGCCAGATGCTGACCCTCGTTCGGCGGACGGTCTGAATTCTTACCGAAGACGGCAATGCCATTGGAGGTGGCGAGTTTGGTTGCAATGAGCGTGTCACACATGAGGATTCCCTTTCTTCGCACAGTATAGCATATTCATTCTTTGGTAGTAGTCACGCTTATGGCGTGACCAGGGTTTTCTCAAAGTCGAACTATGTTTGCAATCCTAAAAAAATTAACCGCAAAGAACGCTAAGATCGCGAAGTTTAATGGATTTTCTTTGCGGTCTTCGCGGGCTTGGCGGTTTAAAAGTTTGTCCTACATTATTTTGAGAAAGCCATATGGCGTGACGATCTAGGTGGAAAGTTTCAAGGTAACGACAAACGTGGCGCCTTGGTTCAACTCGCTTGAAACTTCTATCCTTCCGCCCAATTCATCCACAATGGATTTGACAATATAAAGTCCCACGCCGCTGCCCGGGATTTCGGCAACAGTCACATTCCTGGCGCGATAGAATCGCTCGAACAGATGCGGGATGGACTCGGGCGGAATGCCAAGTCCGTGGTCTATGATGGAGACGCGCGCTTCATGCTCACCTTGGGCTGCCGCCACCTCGACAGTTTTTCCTTCGGGTGAGAATTTGACGGCGTTATTGATCAGGTTGATGAACACTTGCGACAATCCGCTTGCATCACCCAGAACATTGATCGAAGGCTGGTCTGCTTCCAACTCCACCGAAATTTTGCGTGTGTTTGCAATTGCCTTGATCGCCTGTACGGATTCCTTCAATATGGGCATCAGGTCCATGGGAATGGATTCAAGTTTCATCTTGCCGCTTTCCAAACGTCCCGCAAGCAATAGTTGATTGATCAGATCCTTCTGACGGGTCAGCTCGCGCATCAACGCGCTCGAATATTCAGCCATCTCCTCCGGCGTACCGCCATGCTGTAGCAATTCCGTCATCAAAATGGCGGCTGTTAATGGGGTGCGTAATTCATGCGAAGCGCGGTTGATGAAATCGGATTTCATCTGGTCCAAACGCGCCTGTTCGGAAATATCGCGCACAATGATCAAGGCCTCTTCAGGGCTGATGGGATGCAAACGCGCTTCAAATACCTGTTCATGATTTGGCAGGCTAAATCCATATACCCAATGAGAAGCAACAAAAGCGTCCTGAACCTCAGGCTCAATGATCATGTTCACCACTTCCACAGGCCAAATCTCGGAGAGTTTCATTCCGATCACCGATTCGCGCGGCATATAAAGCGGATGACTCGGGCGCGCGCTGTAATCGAGTATCTCTCCCGTCAGGTCAGTCCGCAGGAGCAGGTCAGGCAGCGCATCCACGATGACATGATTGCGCATCTCGTTCAAGCGGATGGCCTTTTCGTAATGCAATCGCTCCATCGCCGCGCCGATCAAATTGGCTGTGGTCTGCACGGTATCAAATTCTGTGGTCAGCCAGGATAACTGATTTTGTTTATCGAACAGGACAAGAAATCCCCAGGGACCCAGCGTGCCTTGAATGGGGATCACCAGAATGGAAACAAGAGGGGATTCCGCGCGCTGCGGGTCAAGTTTCACGCCCGTCACCGAAAACACACGCGTGGGATTCTCATTGATCGAATTAATAAAAGGCTCAAGCGCCGAGACGATGTCAAAACCTGTCGCATCAAAACTCACCCACTGGGACTGAATTTTTATTTCCGACACATTGATATCAAGGATCGCGCAGCAAAACACGTCCACCGCATAACCCAGCGACTCCAGCACTTCGGGGAATTTTATTTCAATGTTGGAGGAACGGAACAAACTTGCAGTCACCTCACCGATGACCGAAAGCGCGCGCGTATGCCGCTTCAGGCTTGCCGCGGATTGTTTGCGCTCCGAAACGTCGCGCGCCAGCATTTGAATATAAGCGGGCAGTCCCAGCGCATTATTCACAACAGATATGCTCAATTCAACGGGGAAAATGGAACCGTCTTTTTTCTTTAACGTGTGCTCTGATAAATTCAAATGCTTCTCGAGCAGGATTTGATGTTCCTGGGAATCTTCGAGCAGCAGGATCTGCGCCACAGGCAGTCCCGCCAACTGGTATTCCTCATAACCGAGCAATCGCAATGCCTGTTGGTTGGCTGTGATGAGGTTGAAATCCAGCCCGATAATGAACACACATTCCCCCGTCTGTTCAAACAACGCGCGATAATCGAGAACGGTTCCTTCATCCATAAGCTACATCATCCGACCGCAGATCGGGAAGGGACGCCAGCACACAACAACCCTGCCCAGATTCCAATATTTTGACCTCGCCGCCCAAACTTGAAAACACCGCGCGCGCGATCGTCAAGCCAACGCCAAGACCTTGAAACTCGCGCCCATCTCCCTGGCTGATCTGGTAAAAGCGCTCGAAGACCTTTTCGCGCAGGTCAACAGGAATACCCGGTCCTTCATCCTGTACCGTGACCATCACCCCGCCATTTTCGCCTGACTTGATGGTTAAGTTCACCCCGCCACGCTGGGGACTGAACTTGAAAGCATTATCAACCAAATGCACCAAAGATTGGGTAAGCTCGCGGCGCGGAGCTTTGATCATACCGTTCAAATTAATATCATGGACAAAATTCAATTCCTTCGACTCATAACGCACCAGTCTTCTTTTTATGGGCACAAGGATGTGGTGCTCCACGTCAATGGTCTGACGTATAAGGTTAAGGTTGTTCTGATCAATATCCGATAAAAGAATGATGTCCGCAACCAGTGTTTCCAAACGGTCCGCGCTGGAATGTGCGATGCGCAGGAACTCGTTTTGTTCCTCGGTGGATTTGAATTTATTATTAACCACCACATCGAGAGACATCATCACATTGCTCAACGGGGTGCGCAGCTCATGGCTGAAATTCTGCAAAACTTCCCTGCGAAGTTTGTCCATCTCATCCTGCGCGGCTTGTTTCACCTGATCGCGCCCGCGTTCCTGCTCGGTCTTAACCCGCCGCAGGACCGCTTCGATGCGCGCCATGAGTTCATCTGTGACAAACGGCTTCGTCACATAATCATCCGCGCCGCTGCGGATACCCGCCACCCGGTCCTCATTGGCGGTGCGTGCAGTAAGGAAGATAAAAGGAATGGAGGAAAGCAATGGGTCCACGCTCATCTGTTGCTTCATCTCAAAGCCGTTCAGGTCCGGCATCATCACATCTGACACGATCAGATCGGGCAGGGATTGTCTGGCCTTGAGAAATCCATCGTCGCCATTCGCTGCCGTAATAACATTATATCCATATCGCGCGATCGTCACGGCAAGTCCCATGCGAATAGCCGGCTCATCATCCACTATAAGGATGGTAATTTTATTTTCCATGCACTGCCTCTATGGGATGTCCTGTGGATCAACATGACTTCATTATCACCACATCACGCCTGATAATCATTGTAATGGCATGACAATATTTAACAGCATGGGGGAAGTCAGACGCCTCCCGGTCCGCTGTTTTACTCCACGCATCGCAAAGCGATGAAACTTTCTGGCAATTTTACATTGTAACGGAGAAAGCGCCTGCAATCTTTTCAAAATCTTCGCGGGGAGTGTCTAAAAGAATGGACTAAGAAGCTTTTCACCACAGAGTATTCATGAAAGGATTTCACCCCGAAGGATGAAAAACGTAGGTCACGCTGCAAGCGTGACCTGCGGGAGTGTTCTTTTTTCATATCAGATCACGGAGGTCACAGAGTTTTCAAGAGACCTTTCTCCGTGATCTCGGTGGGCTTTGTGGTCAAATTTTTTGGCAAGCCCACGGAATTAGACACTCTCTCGTCGCGCAGATTGGCGGGCAAAAATCCTAATATGATTGCCCTGGATCGCGCGGTTCAGCGTTCATATACCCGTTATAATAGCAGCATGTTTATAGATCAAGTTAATATCCACGTAAAATCAGGCAAAGGCGGCGACGGCATGGTACATTTCCGCCGTGAGAAATTTGTACCCCTTGGCGGACCCGATGGGGGCGACGGCGGCAGGGGCGGCAATGTCATCTTCGAGGTAAAAGTCACACTCAATACGCTTTCCGCGTTTCGGCATAATGAAAAGTTCGCGGCAGACCCGGGTAAAAATGGGGGCGGCTCAGAAATGACAGGCCGCGGCGGAAAAGACCTCATCATCTACGTCCCGCCTGGCACCGTAATCTATGACGCTGAATCAGGCGCGCTTCTTGGCGACCTGACCAAAGCAGGTCAACAATTGCTGGTGTGCAAAGGCGGACGCGGCGGACTCGGCAACCAGCATTATGCCACATCACGCAACCAGGCTCCACGCATGGCGGAGCGCGGCGAACCTCACGAAGAGAAACTCCTGCGTCTCGAACTCAAACTCATCGCCGATATTGGCATCATCGGCTTGCCCAACGCGGGAAAATCCACCTTGCTTGCGGCGCTGACAAATGCCAAACCAAAGATCGGCGATTATCCATTCACCACGCTTGAACCAAATCTCGGCGTGGCAAATATTGACGACGACACCACGGTTGTCATGGCTGATATTCCAGGCTTGATCGAAGGCGCGGCGGAAGGCGCAGGACTGGGTCACGATTTCCTGCGTCACATCCAACGCACGCGCGTACTGATCCACATGATTGACGGATTGTCCGAAGATCCGCTGGCAGATTTCAGTCAGATCAACAACGAGTTGTCGCTCTTTGACCCCAAGCTCGGAATGAAACCGCAAATTGTGGTGCTCAACAAAGTTGACCAGCCCGATGTGCAGGAACGGCTGAAAAAAATCAAGGCGAGTTTCAAAAAACAAAAAGTGGAATTGATCACAGCCTCGGCAATGGCCCGCACCAACACACGCGACATTCTGATTGCGGCATATCGAAAACTTGGTGAAATGCCGGTCGAAGAGTTGGAAGAAACTCTCCCAGTGTATAAACCTGATGTTGACCCGAACCAGTTCGAAGTCACGCAGGAGGAGGACGGCGAATGGAGAATCACAGGCATTGCCATCGAACGTTCGGCAAAAATGACCTATTGGGAGCATGACGGCTCCATCCGCAGATTCCAAAAACTAATGGAAAGACTCGGCGTGGACAAGGCTCTCCATGAAGCCGGCATCGAAGAAGGCGATACTGTTCATGTGGGCGATTTCGAATTGGAGTGGAAAGACTAATTCCAGAGGCAATCCATGTTTTCACACGCCACCCCCAAGCAACGCGCACTGGTGATCGGACTCATCATACTTGGAATACTATTTACCATCTTCTTCGGGATGCGCGCATTCCACGCCTATAAAAAGTTCAACGGACATCGCCCGCCGCCGCACGGGAAGGTAGAAACCGACGTTGAACTGATCCGTGATTGGATGACGGTATCCTTCATATCAGAGATGTATCGCGTTCCGGAAAAAGAAATCTTCGATGCGCTAAAGGTTTCTCCGCTGGGAAGCCACGATAAAAGTCTGAAAGAATTAAATAACGACTACTATCCAGACAAAGACGGATTTGTGATGGATACGGTCAAAGCAGCGGTCCTTGCGTTTCAGGCTTCGCACCCGCTACTTGACTCTGCACCCACAGCAGTTTCCACACCGACAGCGCCCGCCGCGCCATAGCTATTTACATGTCTGATTTCCTTCTTACACAAGTCATTAATTTTGGCGCGCCTCTGATAGGACTTATCCTATTTTTGGGCGCGCTCGGCTTCCCCATTGGCGCCTCGCTGGTTGTGATCGCCGCGGGCGCGTTCAGCCAGCAGGGTATATTAAACTATTCGAATGCAATATTGATCGGGCTGGTTTGCGCAGTGATCGGGGATACGCTTAGTTACGGAATGGGACATTACGCAAAAGGATGGACGGAACAACGTTTCGGGAATTCCCCGACATGGATCAACGCCAGTAATTCGTTTCAAAAGCGCGCGGGACTGGCAATCTTCCTCACACGCTGGCTCGTCACCGCTGTCGCCATCCCCACAAATTTGATCGCGGGAGGAAGCGGGTATAAATTTTCGCACTTCCTGCTCTACGACGTGATCGGTGAGTTAACCTGGATCGTGCTGTATGGCGGGCTTGGATATTGGTTCGGCAGTCAATGGGAATTGGTCTATGATTTCATCAGCAACTTTGGCGGGTTAATCCTGGGGCTGGTTATCTTTGGCTTTGGCATCAAACAGGTATTGGATTGGCAGGGAAAGAAAAAACTGGTCACAAGTTGAACGCGAAAACAAGTTGCGCTTTCGCCGAATAAAATTCTTAACGCCAAGTCGCAAAGACACGAAGGAAAAGCCCTTGAATTTTTGCGACTTGGCGGCTTTGCGTTAAAAAAAGCCCAATTCATGACCGCGCCGAGTATATTTCAGCGTGGGCGGCGGGATGGGTTATTTAGTTTCAACAACAGGGGACAAAACCGCATTTTTTACCGCATGGTAGTAACCGCCAAATGCGCAAGGTTGGCAAAGGGTCATTCCGTTTTGATGGACTTCGCGCTCATTCATGACCTCTTCGCCGCACGCATCACAACTCACCCGCATACCCGGACGTGACACAACGGACTCAATGGATGCGGCAAGTTTTACTTCGATGACGGTAAACATGTCTTCATCAGGCATGATCTGATAAGCCTGCATTTGCGCGAAATACTGACGTGTCTCTTCTGAGGCGCAAGCATATGCGCGCTGACGGATACCCAGCACAGGCGCAACGCGGACAGCGCACCCTGTTTTCACATCCACGAATACAGCGGCAACCTTGCCATAATCTTCCACACGCAAAGTGCGATGACCCACAGCGCATTTTGTGGCGGCGGAAAGCCCATCAACAAAACATCCATCTGTTTCGGTGATGACAAGCAGTTGTTTGTTGTCAGGCGGTGCATCAAAGCCAAGGGCTTTCAAGCCCGCCAGCCCCAGCCGCACGCCAAGAATTTGACGCGGACAAAGATGCGAATGATTGCGGGTGGAAATATCAAGGAGGGGTTGAATATTCATGGATTGGCTTCCAGTTATCAGTGAAATCAAAAAAGGCTGTCTCATATAAAAAGAGACAGCCTCACAAAAGATGTGAATCTGGTCTCCTTTCCAAATACGTGGGGGCGGATGCGTTTCCACATTCACCTGGACCATCAAGTTGATGGTCAGTCCTGTTTGCCATGGACTAATTCGGCAGGCACGCAGGCTTCGGAGAGATGGCTATTAGTATATCGTACTTGTTATTTCAACATCAGTGACAAACATCTATGATTGTCATCCTTATTCCCAACTGAGAATTGCCGGTCTCTGCTACAATTGCCGCCGATGGACATCTCTGAGAAACTGCAAGGCATCCTTGCCACGCTTCCCGCCAAGCCGGGCTGTTATATCTACCGCAATGCCGAAGGGACGATCATTTACGTCGGCAAAGCCATCAGCTTGAAGAACCGTGTGCGGTCCTACTTCCATTCGGATTCGAGTCACGATGCGAAGACGCGCCGCCTTGTGCGCGACATCGTGGATATTGAATGGATCGTGGTCGGCTCGGAACTTGAGGCGCTCATTCTTGAAATGAACCTGATCAAGAAGCACCGCCCCAAATACAATATCCGCCTCAAAGACGACAAGCGATACCCTTACATCAAAGTCCACTGGAATGAGGCATTTCCAAAAATAACCGTCACACGGCAGATGGACGAAGACGGCTCGCGATATTTTGGTCCATACACCTCGGCATGGGCGGTCTACCAGACATTGGAAGCCCTGCGGCGAATCTTCCCCTACCTGACCTGTGACCGCGAGATCACCGGACTCGACAAACGCGCGTGTCTCTACTTCGACATCAAGCTGTGTACTGCCCCGTGTATCGGAGCGGTGTCCCAGGCAGGGTATCGCCAAATGATCTCCGACCTGATGGAGTTCCTCAGCGGACACAGCGAAGACATTGTGACCCGCCTCGAAGCCGAAATGCTGAAAGCCTCTGAAGAAATGCGTTTCGAGAAAGCCGCTGCAGTGCGCGACCAGTTGAAAGCCGTAAGATCCATCATTGAAAGACAGAAGATCGTCTTTGCATCCGACTACAAAGACTCGGATGTGCTGGCCATGGCGCGCACAGATGGCGAAGCCTGCGTGCAAATTTTCTTCATCCGCGGCGGCAAATTGATCGGGCGCGAATACTTCATCCTCGAAGGCACGGAGGATACAGACAACCAGGAAGTGATGACCGAGTTCCTCAAGCAGTTCTACACCGAAGCGGCGAACATCCCGGAGCAGGTGATGATTCCCGAAGAAATAAAAATGGAAGAGGCGAGCATCATCAGCCAGTGGCTCAAATCCAAACATGGCGGGCATAAAGTGGAGTTGTTCGTGCCGAAGGATGGACAGCCGCACGACCTAGTGGAGATGGCCGCCGAGAACGCATCAGAGACTTTGCAAGCCTTGCGCGCCCAGTGGCAGGCGGATGCCCACAAGCAGGAACAGGCTCTCGGCGAGTTACAATCTGCGTTGAAATTATCCGCGCCGCCGAACCGCATCGAGTGTTATGATGTCAGCCATACGCAGGGCGTGGCAACCGTGGGCGCGATGATCGTATTTGAGCAGGGCACACCAGCGAAAAATCTGTATCGCAAATTCAACATTGACAGCACCAGCATCGGCGCGCCCGATGACTTTGCGTCAATGGAGGAAATGCTGACCCGCAGATTCAGAAGGTGGAAAGGCTCACAGGAAACCGAGTCAACTCCGGGGTCGAAAAAAGATGCGTCTTTTTCCTTCCTCCCCGATCTGATCATTATTGACGGCGGTAAAGGTCAACTGGGGCGCGTGGTCAAAGTCCTCGAGCAATTTGGTCTGTTCGATAAAGTACCTGTGATTGGGCTGGCAAAACAGGAGGAGGAAATTTTCTTCCCGCATAACAGTCAGCCATTATTACTGCCCCGTCACTCGCAGAGTTTGTATCTTGTGCAGCGCATCCGCGATGAAGCGCATCGCTATGGGATTACCGCCCACCGCGCGCGGCGAACCAAACAAGGGCTGGCATCGCAACTGGACTCCATCCCCGGCATTGGACCTGCGCGCAGAAAAGCCCTCTTGAAACATTTCGGTTCCATGGATAAGATTAAGGAAGCAACACTTGAAGAACTAGCCGCAGTCACAGGCATGAACGGAAATGCGGCGGAATCAATAAAAGCGCATTTGGAATAGGAGTAAGCATGGTTACAAAATCTGTTTCTTTATCCAGCCCAATTTATGAAATCCTGCAACAAACAGCGGGCGATTCCAACATTAATGATGCGCTATCAAAAATCTTGAAAGATTTCTTTCAACTCAAAACCCATGCGCTGCGGGAAAAAATCTCAGCCTACGAAAAGAAATATGGCATGTCATTTGCGGATTTTGAAGAGGCATGTAAAATCGGAAAAATCGAAAACCCATATTCATATGAAATTGAAAAAGATGGATGGGAGTGGGAAACAGACATCGTTGAGATGGAAGATTTAATGGAGTATGAGCAATGGCTGTCATAAGCGCGGCTGAGTTCAGGCAAAACGTTCTGGATATTTGCTCAAATTCACAAGCGGTAATGCGCATCCAAATCATAAGTGAGACTAGAAGACAAGTCCGTATCAGAATCTTCCTTGCAAACCACACGTTTTTAGATGTATATTACAGTTCGGAAACGAAAAAAACAGCATTTGTCCAAATCAAAAATAATGAGCGCGTTTTTGGAGCAGATAACTCAGGCACCGCCTGGCATTGGCATCCGTACGAAGACCCACAAAGGCACGATTTTACGAACACCGAAATTACCTTCTTTGAGTTCTTGAATTACCTTGAAGAGAACATAAAAAAATGAAACTAATTTGGATCGTTGATGATGATGAAGAAATGGGGCGCGCGGTTGGTTTGATGTTTAGACTGCTGGACTGTGAAAGCAAACATTTCCTGAATGCACGTCTTGCCGCGCAGGCCTTACTCGCAGGCGGGCAGCCTGACCTGATGGTGCTGGATATTAATATGCCCGAAGTCAGCGGGTTGGATCTGCTGGAGTTCCTGCGCCGCCGCAAGGAGTGGAAGAACCTGCCGGTTATTATGCTTTCCTCCGAAGCCGCAGATGTAATGGTGGACAAAGCCATGCAAATGGGTGCGGACGGGTACGTGATGAAGCCTGTTACAATTGATGAACTTGAAAAGGTAATGTCTCAAGCCTTTTACAAACATATCATTTAAGTGAGTGAAACATGACTGGAAAAATATCAAAAACAAAAAAACAAACAAAAACCGCGGAAGCGGATCGCATGACAAAACGAAAAGTAAAGTCGGCTCAGATCTTTTTTGCGGTGTTCGCGATCATCCTGATCCTTTCAATGGTGTTATCAGCAGTTACAAATTACTAGGTGCGTTCATTCTGCCTTGGTATAATACCGCTCTCACAGCACAGCTTCGCGTGCCGCGTTTTCTTTTTCATACTTTCATCAAACACAAACCCTAAAGGTTTCAGAAACCTTTAGGGTTTTACACCGTATCAAATGGATTAAATCATGCTCGATAAATTAAAAGCAATCGAAGAACGTTTTGAACAACTGGGCGATGAACTACTCGATGTAACGCTCAACTACCAACGCGCCGCGGAGATCAACAAGGAACGCGTTGACCTGGAACCGCTCATCATCAAGGCACGCGAATATCGTCAGGCGGTGAAAAGCTTCGAGGAAGCCAAAGCGCTCATCATATCCGAGAATGATGCGGAGATGATCGCGCTGGCAAAAGCCGATGTGGATGACCTCAGCCCAAGGATCGAAATACTCGAAAAAGAGATCCGGGGTATGCTTGTGCCGAAGGATCCGCGCGATGACCGGAACGTCATCTTTGAAATCCGCGCGGGCGCAGGCGGTGACGAGGCCGCCATTTTCGCCGCGGACCTGTTCCGCATGTATACACGTTATGTGGAAGGCAAACGCTGGAAGATCGAGTTAATGTCCGAGAGCGCCATCGGCGTGGGCGGTTTCAAGGAAGTAATTTTTGAGGTCAAAGGCAAGGGCGCGTATTCAAAGTTGAAATATGAATCGGGTGTGCATCGCGTGCAGCGCGTGCCAACCACCGAATCGCAGGGACGAATCCACACATCCACAGCCACCGTGACCGTGCTGGCGGAAGTGGACGACGTGGAAGTTGATATTCCCGAAACCGACATCACCATCGAAGTCTATCGCTCCTCCGGCGCGGGCGGACAGAATGTGCAGAAGAACTCAACCGCGGTACGCTTGTATCACAAGCCAACCGGCATGATCGTCACCTGCCAGGATGAACGTTCGCAGCTACAAAACAAATTACGCGCCCTGAGTATTTTGCGCGCGCGTCTTTATGAAATCGAAGAACAGAAGCGCCGCACAGAACTCGAAGCAGACCGCCGTTCACAGGTCGGGTCGGGTGACCGCTCGGAAAAAATCCGCACCTATAATTATCCGCAGAACCGCGTTACAGATCACCGCATCGGATATTCCAGTTACAACCTGCCCGCAGTCATGGATGGCGCAGTGGATCAATTCATTGACCAACTCTCCACCCAGGATGAAGCCGACAAATTGGCATCCACCGGCACAGATGACGACGAGTGAAAAAGATGAGCATCACCTGTAACCTTCCGCATGAAAATTCATGACCTGCTCGAAATAACCATCGCCCGGCTTGAGCCGCTCAGTGACACTCCCCAACTTGACGCGCAGGTTTTGATTTCCCATATCATCCAAAAAAGGCGCGCATGGGTGGTCGCGCATCCTGAATATCATGTCGGGGAGGAAAAACAGGCTCAGCTAAACCATGCGCTCATAAAATTGGAGGCGGGCGACCCACTTCCCTATGTGCTGGGAAAATGGGAATTTTTTGGACTTGAATTCGACATTACAAAAGACGTCCTCATCCCGCGCCCTGAAACAGAACTGCTCGTTGAAAAAGCAATTGCCTGGCTTCAAGCCTCGCCGGAACGCCGCACCATCGCGGATGTCGGCACAGGCTCAGGTGTGATCGCAACATCCATTGCCATGCAAGTGCCGGATGCGTACATCCTTGCCACGGATATTTCACTCGATGCGCTCAGGATCGCGCAACATAATGCGCGCAAATTTCACGTCCATCACCTGATAGACTTTTTACAATGCGACCTCCTGCCCCAGCATATTAATAACCTATCCACCGACCGTCACTTCGACTTGATCTGCGCCAACCTGCCATACATCCCCACCAAAACATTACACAAACTTCCCATCTTCGGACGTGAGCCCACACTCGCGCTTGACGGCGGCACAGACGGTCTGGACATATATCGCCGCCTGTTCAAACTTGCGCCCAATTGGCTGGCGGCCCAGGGAATGATGCTGCTTGAGACCGAAGCCACCCTTGGCGTGCAAGTCCTCAGCCTCGCCTATGATTCATTCTCCGATGTCACCATCCATTTACACCAGGACCTCGCCGGACATGACCGGCTGGTTGAAATTCAATTCCACGAACAGCAAGCCTGATACAGGGGAGTTATAATCACAACAGGCATGATAGGAATCCAAACCCACTATTTCAAAAAACGATGGGAACAGTTTACCGAATTGGTAAATATCGAAACCACCGACCTCTCTCTTGAACGCAAGGGACAACTGCTTGCGCTTTATATTGCGCTGTTGTTTGGGCTTGCGATGTATATGCTTATCAATAACCTGATCGTCCTGTATATCTTCAACCCCCCAGGGTATAAACTCTACCTTGTCGAAGGTGTTATTACATTCCTGCCCTTATATCTCTTCTGGAAATTAAACCAAAAAGGGCACGTGACACTGACCGCCTATCTATCCATCAGTTTTTCAATTTTTTTTGCCGCATTGGGCAGTGATGCGAAATTCATGGAATATTTGATGGTCGTCTTCAGCCTGCCAATTGCCATCTCCAGTTTTGTCATACGCCCGTCCAGCTCCTTCCTGTTCGCATTCCTCACAGCCGCCGCCTATACCGCATCCAGCATCACTACAGGCTACGTCTGGGAATACAATCTGACCGCCATCATCGCCTTGTTCAGCCTCGCTTTAATGACCTGGGCAGTTGCGAATCAACTTGAGAATGCACTGCGAAAAAACGATGCGCTGGTCAGCACCCTTCGAAAATCAAACAGGGACATACGTGACGCCTACGAAACCACCCTTGAAGGCTGGTCACATGCGTTGGAAATCCGTGACCGCGAAACCGAAGGACATACCCAGCGCGTCACTGATATGGTCAGCCTGATCGCCAACATGATGGGGTTTACTAAAGAGCAGTTGATCCAGATCCACAGGGGCGCGCTCCTGCACGATATTGGCAAACTTGGCATCCCCGATGAAATCCTGCATAAACCTGGTCCGCTCACCGCGCAGGAAATGAAGATCATGCGCACACATCCGCAAATCGCATACAACCTGCTCTATCCCATCGAATACCTGCGTCCCGCGCTCCCCATTCCCTGTTACCATCACGAAAAATGGGATGGCACTGGCTATCCGCACGGACTTAAAGGCAATGATATTCCACTCGAAGCGCGCATCTTTGCCGTGATCGATGTGTATGATGCGCTTTCGCATGACCGTCCATATCGCAAGGGATGGTCAAAGGAAAGAGTCCTCCAATACATCAAGTCTGAGTCTGGGAAACACTTCGACCCCACAGTGGTGGAAATCTTTATAAAAGAAATCGCGAAACATGAAAACTGAAATCATCCCAGCCGCAGAAATCGAGCGGGCGCTGCATATCCTGCAAAGCGGCGGAATCGTAGCCTTCCCCACAGACACTGTCTACGGCCTCGGCGCGCTGGCATTCAACAGCCACGCCATCGAAAGTATTTACACAGCCAAAGACCGTCCCATTGAAAAAGCCATTCCCATTTTGATCGGGGACTTAAGCGACCTCGACAAAGTTGCAGACGACATCCCAAACATGGCTCTCCGTTTTGCTTCGCGCTTCTGGCCCGGACCCTTGACCTGTATCGTCCCCAAAAAGCAGACTCTACCCGTGGCAGTTTCCGCCACCCAAACCGTCGCCATCCGCATCCCCGATCATCCAGACGCCCGTGCCTTGCTTCGCGCGACTGGGCCCTTGGCAGTCACTTCTGCAAATATTTCGGGGCAATCCAATCCATCCACGTCAATGGAAGTATATGAGCAACTCAATGGACGCATTCCAATAATTTTGGACGGCGGAAAAACCAAAGGCGGCATCCCATCCACATTGGTGGACTGCACAGGCGAAACACCCGTTATCATAAGAGAAGGACCCATTACACTGTCCGAATTATTGGCCGCACTTAGCCAGTAGCGCGAAATTCTCTTATCGTACTCTTAATCAACACTCAGGTTTCATTTATGTCGCCTGCATATAATCATCAATACATTCTCCTAATGTAAAGCGTCGTTGACTTGGGCAAGTCAACGACGCTTTGGTTTTAATGGGTATTCGGTTTATGCTTTAGACGCCCACCTGCGACAACGGCCAAGTCGGCAAAACATCAATGTCCAATTGCGAGGTGTGACCAAGCGCATAGCGATGGTATCCCGCAGAAGCGACCATCGCGGCATTATCGGTACATAAGGATAACGGGGGAATATGAACAGGGAATTCAGTCTGCGCTCTAAATGTTTGACGTAATAGGCGATTCGCTGAAACTCCGCCCGCAACCAATATTTCTTTTGCGCCATGCTGCGCATCACGCGCGGCATTCATTGTTTTCTTGAAAAGCACATCCACAACTGCTTTTTGGAAGGAAGCCGCCAGATCAGCGATGGGTAATGAGTTGCTCCTCTTTTTTAATTCGCGCACTTCATACAAAACAGATGTCTTTAATCCGCTAAATGAGAAATCCCACGTGCCTTCAAGCCAGGCGCGCGGAAATTTGAATCGATTCGGGTCGCCCTCTTCGGCGGCTTTTTGGATGGAGGGACCACCGGGGTAGCCAAGATCCAACAGGCGGGCAACT
>DYDH01000379.1 GCA_020717985.1 Herpetosiphon sp.
TTCATATTTATCCAGCAACGCCAGAAGAGTTGCTTCCATCACATTGGTGCCGAAACTGCGTCCCTCCAACCGCGGCGTGACCGTGACCAGAATATGCAAATTGCGCGCCTTCAACTCCTCGACATTCTTCGCCGTGGTAGTGTTTGTGACCACGATCTTTCCCGTTAGGTCGTCGGGCATGTTCTGGCGGACCTGCATAAAATCTCCCGCAATGACCTGTGATCGCTCGTAATATTTCGTCCACTTGGGCTGGGGCGGCTTGTCCTGCTCGGAGCCAAGCGGATACAACCATGAAAACGGCATTAGGGAAACAGGGGGCAGAAAGATCGCAGCGAGTACCCGCGCCTGTCCCAAAGTCCTCATCGGAAAGGGCAGACCAAGCGCAAACATGAAATCGCCGAAGGTCACATCCAGCCCGGCTTCGACCATCGCCTTGCCCATCCCATAACGTTCCATGACAGAGGTTTGCAGGGCAGTCATCCCTTTCAGGGTTTTGCCTTCCTTCTCATTCAAATATTTTTCAAGCGCCATAAATGCGCGTTTTTCGAGCAGACCCTTCACCCGGCTGCCATCTCCCACCTTGCTGATCTTGATCGCGTTGCGGAACTTCTTCGGCTCACGGAAATAATAACGATGATCTGCAACCTGCAAATAGAATCCCGCCCCGCCGATGCCGAATGCATCCACCTTGCCGTCCATTTCACGGTAGAGTTGCGCGGCTTTATTCACATCGCCATTTGTCCCCCGCCTGCTGATCTCACATTCCTGTCCCAGAAAAACATGCCGCGTGGTATGGTCCCGCGACGATGAGCCGATGCTGATCGAAAGTATCTTTTTCACACATGCCTCCTGGCAGGAAAATATCAACGCCTGGTCTTTACGGGTGATAACACTCAAAAGAATTCGCGGGTTCGTTTTGGAGTGGTTGAAATCCTCCAAAACCTTTACCGCATCTTTACATAAAGTTCAATACGCCCATGATATGCTTCGGTTTTATTTTATAAAACAGGAGATAAATTAAATGGCAAAGAAAACAATGTCGGGCGTTGTCGTGGTTGTAGTTTTGGCTTTGATTGCGTTTGCGGTATTTGCAATGAGCATGAGACGCTCACACATGATGGGCGGTGGCGGTATGGGCGGAAGCGGATCGCAGTTGGAACTGGTGGCTGTCTCAGCGGACGGTGCGCCGATTCCATCATCGGCAGATGTGACCTCGGTCACAGGCGAATTGCCGCAGGGAACTGTCGCACAAAAATCGGGTGAGATGATCGTCTCGCTCACGCTGAATCCGTATCCTGCGAAAGCGGGCGCTCCCAGCGAATTCGATGTCAAGTTGACCGACCTCACCGGCAAGTCAATTGACGACGCCACCATCACCCTTGACTTGACCATGCCTTCGATGTGGATGCCCCCGAACCAGCCCGCAATGGAATCCGCGTCTGACGGAAAATATCAGGCAACCGCACCCTTCACCATGCGCGGAGAGTGGCGCATCGAAGTCATCATCACACGCGGCGGTGAAAAACAATCCGCTTTCTTTGACGTAGGGCTATAGAACCATGCTGCTAAGCAACCTGGCTCTTGCGTTCGTTACGGGTCTCATCAGCAGTTTTGGTCACTGCCTCGGCATGTGCGGCGGAATCGTCGCCATCTATTCGGCGCGGCAGGCGGCGCAAACTCCGGCGGGTGAACCTCAACCGACCATGCTGGCGCGCATCGCAAGTTTTCTTCCGCTTCATCTTGGACGCATCACAACCTACACTTTCTTCGGCGCGTTGATCGGGCTCGCAGGCTCGCTGCTTGACAAGGCCGGCGGGATGATGGGCTGGCAGGGCGCGTTCTCGGTCATTGTCGGAATCATCATGCTGGTGGTTTCGCTCAGTCTGATGGGAATCCTTCCGCCCATCGAAGCGACCTTGCTTTCGCTGACAAAAGGCAACACACCAATGACACGCATGCGCGGACTTTTCGGCAAGCGCAGTTTTTTCGCGACTCTTTCACTCGGCATCCTCTGGGGATTCCTGCCCTGCGGATTGGTCTTCGGGATGCTGGTACTGGCGGCCCGCGCACAATCCCTTTTGGGCGGGGCGCTGACCATGCTGGCATTCGGCTTCGGGACAGTTCCGACCCTGCTCGGGTTTGGTCTCGCCGCGAATCTGCTCAGCCCCAAACTGCGTGGACGTTTACAATCCTTTGCGGCAATATTGTTGATGTTATTTGCCGTTCAAACAGTTTTACGCGGACTGGCAGTTGCCAATGTTATTCCCTCATTTTCATACGGACAGGTGATGCTATGGTAGACACGATCAAATGCGACCATTGCGGCACAGAAGGAAATGCAAAGTACACGATCACGAAAGAGTTCGACGGCAAACTCCTAAACTTTTGCTGCCGCGGCTGTTTGCAGGTTTACGAGATGCTGCACGAAGAGCAGCCCAAGGTTGAAAAACCTGAAAACAAAACCACGTGACCTAAAAAATAATACCGCACGTTGATGGCGCGTCCAAAGCTGCGCAAATTTTGTCAGGCGGCAACTTGGATTAAATAAAAAACAACCCACTGATACAGCGGGTTGTTTTTTTGTGCCGAGGGGGAGATTTGGACTCCCGACCAAGGGCTTATGAGTCCCCTTGACTATCTACTTTTGTGAGCTCGGAGAGGGTCGAACTCTCAACAAATGGCTAAAAAGGTCAATCTTTTAAAATTGGCGGTTTGTAGTACTTATCGTAGGCATCTTGCAGTTCATTGGTGGCAAATGTGCCGTAATAATCAGATGTCACAACAACGCTTGTATGTCCTGCTAATTGTGAGACTTGAGCCAACGGCATACCATCCTGCAATCGTTTCCTGCACCAGCGATGCCTCCACTGGTGTGGCGAGCAACGACCTTGTAGTTGCATTTTTGTTTTGTAGCGATCTAAAATTTCGCTTACTCCTGATACTGTTAGTTTCGTGTTTTTACGTTTTGCCGTAAAAACAAAGTCGCAATTAGATTG
>DYDH01000380.1 GCA_020717985.1 Herpetosiphon sp.
TTGGCATCATCTGGAAATACCATTTCTTTTACCGCGAACTTACCGCCCTGCTTCGCAATGACAAGAATCTCGCCAAGCGCTATCGCGAAATTCAGGAATTCCGACTCCAAGAGCAACAGGAACTCTTTAGGCGTTTGATTGCCGCAGGCGTTGTCCGCCGCGATTTGAGCGATGAAGAACTAAAGAACGTCACGCTCATTGGCTGGGTCTTGGGCAATACATGGCTTTCATTCTTGGAAAGCACGGGACAAAAAATCAACTCCGCCACGATGGAACAGGCAGTGGAGATCATGGTACAGCACTTCAAACCCTATCTTCAGGAGAAATCATGAACACAACTTCACTTCGTAAATGGACTGGCTGGTTTTTCATCGCTGGCGCGGTGCTGGTCAACATCCCTTACACCCTGCTGATCATGAACTTCGATTATCCCGATATTTTGCGCCAACCCGCGGGAGAAATTCTGACGCGTTTTCAAGCAGGCGGCGCATCCTTGATTTACACCTGGCTGGCATTTGCTTGGGTGGGACTTCCGTTGTTGTTCGGCATTGCACTGCTTGAAAAAGCCGTCGCTCAGGAAAACTCAACCCTGCTCAAAGCGGCAACCGTGCCTGGGGTCATCGGGGCAATCACTCAGATGGTCGGTCTCTTGCGCTGGGTTTTTGTGGTGCCAATTCTTGCGCGCACATTTACCGATCCCGCCGCGAGCGCAGCCACAAAAGACGCTGTGCTTGTTGCTTTTCAAGTCATTCATCAATACGGCGGCGTGGTCATGGGCGAACATTTGGGTCAGGCTTTTACCATTCTGTGGATGGCGCTGGTCAGCCTGGCGATGTTCAAATCAAGCATCTTCAAACCCTGGCTTGGCTGGTTCGGACTCGCGACCTCCGTCATTTATGCGCTGGCGCAGACCGAATTACTCGCCACTGTGATTCCCAATTTCTTTGTTGTCTCCATCGCAGGTTTATTGGGCAGCATACTGTGGTTGGTTTGGATGATCATCATGGGCGTATTTCTCCTCAGGTCAAAATGAAAAATTTATCCCGTCGTGATTTTCTCAAACTCGGCGGCGCGACGCTGGTCGTCGTCGCGGGTGGAAGTGTTTTCCGCGCTGTGGATCAAGGCATGTTCAGCGTGGGTCAGGGTGTCGCCTACGAACCGTGGAAAAACTGGCGCGACGCCGCAGCCCCCACCGAGCGCATCGTTGCCGCTGGAATTCTCGCCTCCAACCCGCACAACTCACAGCCGTGGCTCTTTCGCATCACCGCCTCAACCATTGACCTGTTTGCCGTTCCCGAAAGGCAAATTGGCGTGATCGATCCCGTCCGCCGCGAGATGTATATTGGATTGGGATGTGCGATTGAAAACATGCGACTCGCCGCCGAAGCGGAAGGATTCAAAGCAGACATCCACCTCATGCCCAACCCGACAACTGAGTCGCACGCCGCAAGCATTTCCCTCGCCGAGTCATCACCTGCCACCTCCGCGCTCTATGAAGCAATTCCCCAGCGTCACACCAACCGCGCCGCCTACGACACCACCCGAGCCATTGCAGAAGAAATTTTCAGCGGAATCGATTCACTCGTCACAGAATCAACCGTCCGCTTGTTCTGGTTCAAAGACGAATCCGCCCGCACAAAATTCGGGGAGGTTGCCATCTCTGCCACGGAAGCCTTGATCGCTGACGATCAGCAAAGCATGGACAGTCACAAATGGTGGCGGCAGGATTGGGATCAAGTACAGGAATCCGCTGACGGCATCACGCTCGACGCGCAGGGATTGGGATCATTTATCTCTGGCATGGGAAAATTCCTGCCTGACCTATCCCGCCAATCGAACGACCAATCATTTGCCAAAAATATGCGCGAGATCACAATTCCCAGCGCAGCCGCGTTTGGCGTCCTCGCTGTGCCAGATGGCAAGGACAACACCCAACGCCTGCAATGCGGACAAATCTGGCAGCGCATCCATCTCTGGGCAACGACTCAAGGACTCGCCATGCAGCCGCTTAATCAAATTTGCGAGCGTGCAGACCGCGAAAGCCAGCTTGGAATCGAACCTGTCTTTGGAAAATCAATCGCTGACTTAATTGGCGACGATCAATGGCAAGCCATCATGCCCTTCCGTTTGGGCTATCCCACTGTGGAAGCCCTACGCAGTCCGCGCCGCAGGTTGGATAAAGTGATCGAATAAATGATTATGTCATTGCGAGGGCGCTCTCGCTCTTCGCCCGAAGCAATCCTCTCGAAATTGGAGATTGCTTCGTCGGGAAGATCGCCCTCCTCGCAATGACATGAAATAGGAAACAATGAAAAACTTACTCAAGCTCGAAGAACTGTTCATATTCGCACTCAGCATTTTCTTTTTCACAAAACTAAATTTTGCATGGTGGTGGTACCCCGCGCTTTTATTCACACCAGATTTAAGTATGCTTGGCTATCTCATCAACGCTCAGATCGGAGCGGCAACCTACAACTTCATCCATCACAAGGCGCTGGGGATCAGCATCTTTATTTTGGGAATCATTCTTGTAAATCAACCTATCCAATTTGCGGGTTTGATATTGTTCGGTCACTCCAGCATGGATCGCATTTTGGGATATGGTTTAAAATATCCCGACGCTTTCAAGCATACTCATTTGGGAACGATTGGTGAAGCATGAAAATCACTCACATCAGTACCGCAACCATGTTGTTGGAGATTGGATCGCTGCGCCTCTTAACCGACCCGGTATTTGATCCTGCCGGCGGACGGTATTCCTTCGGCTGGGGCACTGGCTCCACCAAGCTGACAGATTCTCCCATTTCGCCAGACTCGCTTGGACAGATTGACGCAGTGCTGTTGAGTCACGACCATCACGAAGATAATCTCGACAAAGCCGGACGCGCCTTTTTGCCGAAAGTCAAACGCGTGCTAACCACAACCACCGGCGGGCGTCGTTTGCGTGGCAACGCCGAAGGAATGGCAAACTGGCAAAGCA
>DYDH01000103.1:0-10813 GCA_020717985.1 Herpetosiphon sp.
AGAATTCCGAAATCTGGGAATACAGAAACTAAAATTTTAGAACTACGGTGAGAGAGCACAACGAAAACCAATATCAAATTCAGTAACAGAATCACTATATCTGTAACGATTGGCAGAACGTGTTCCGTATACATTACCATATAACGAGCCACCACGCAAAACTCGAAACTCACCCGAATTGGGTCCCAAGGGATTTGACATGAGTGAATCCTGATAGTAAGTTTCACTAAACCGATCATTTACCCATTCCCAAACATTGCCTGCCATATCCAACGCGCCATATGGACTTATGCCATCAGTAAAAACACCTACTGGAGCAGTATCAGGATAACCATCGCAATTTTTGCCCCCAGGCACAACATATGTGTGTGCTTGTGTTTCATCATCAAAATTTCCTTTTTTGCAATCAAAAACATTCCCCCAAGGATAAATTCTTAAGTCTGCACCGCGTGCGGATTTTTCCCATTCGGCTTCTGTAGGTAACCTGCGTCCCGCCCAGGAACAATAAGTATTTGCTTTGTTCCAATCCACGTTGATCACAGGATAATTGTCAAATTCAGAATTGCCGTAATAACTTGAACGAGTGAATGAACTTTTGTTCTCCGGCTCTTTACATGCGCCGTATACAACACACCTTGCATACATTTCATTGGTCACTTCGGTTTGGTCGATCCAAAATGCATCTAAATCTACTTGATGAATTGGCTTTTCGTTTAAATCGCCATTATCACTACCCATTATAAATATACCTGCTGGCACGTAAAGCAAGGTCATACCATCTTTTTCACTGACAATAGTTGAGCCAATGCCAAGTGTCGGCGTTGGGCTGGGAGTTTTAATTGGTTTTGGGGTTAGTGTTTCGGTTGGTTGAGGAGTAGCTGTAAATGGCACGCTGGTAAAAGTAGTTGGTTTAGGTGTTACCGTATTGGTTGCAGAAGCAGTGATAGTGGCAATGGGCAAATTATTGATAAGATAATTCAAGCCAAATCCGCCGAGAATTAAAACAAGCAAGGCAATACCCAAAAAATTGTAGGTAAGGCTTTTAGCCTGATGTTTTTTCGGCACAAGGGGTTCTGTCGGGTTGGAAACCCGACCTACGTTGGGATCAAGCGTGGACTTCTCATTGGGAGAGAGGGAGGATGGGTCAAGAAATTTTGTAAAAGGCTTTGCCTGAATTTCTTTCTTCGGTTCTTCTTTTGCTTCTTCTTTCACAGGAACAAAAACAATTTGCTCTTCTGGTTTTCTGGTTTCAGGCTTGGGAGTCTTCGGCTGGGTAATCCTTCGCGTATCGTCCAAAATCACAGGCGACACATCAGTGCCAAGTTCAGTCACGCGCTTGTTCAAGCCCATCAGCAAACGCTTGCGTCCTTCTGCACGGGATAAGTCCACCCATTGATAGCGGGTCAAACGTCTGGGGATTTCACAGTCCTCAAGTTTTACGGGAATGATAAAAATTGTCCCTTCGGGCTTTTCCATTGCCTTATCCAGCGCGAAGGTAATTTCCTTTTGAACAAATCCCTCTTTATTGACCGAATTTTTTGAGAGACAGACGAGGATTACATCCGAAGCAAACAATGCCTTTGGTATTTCCACTTCCCAATCTTCGCCGGGTAATAAATCTTCCTGGTCCAGCCAAGGCTTTATCCCATGCTGTTTAAGATAACGGTGAAGTTTCCAAACAGTCGGTTTGTCTTGTGAGGCGTGACAGAGGAAAACGCGGAGGGGGCGAGGCATAGGAAAGGATGAAGGATGAATGAGGAAGGACGAAAAAAATCCCAATGGTTCGATTATATGACAGGCGGGAGAAGTTGGCGAGCATTTTGGCACGTAATCTGTGAACGCATTATAATAATTCAGAGCATTGCACAAACTTTAATTTCTGACGGCACAAAAATGGAATCCACAAACCCAACGCCAGACCCCAAGCCCGAACCCCAACATAAGCCAAAACCCGCGCCAAAACCAAAGCGGCGGGTTGTGAATGCTTTTTTCCCAACCGTGGGTGTTGCCATTTTGCTGGCAACCCTCTTCACCGCATGGACTCCCACCAGCTTGTTTGCAAGCAACTTGCAGGAGCAGCTGCGCTTGATCCTCACGCCTCAAGCGGGACCCAACACGGTCATCACCACTGCCCAGCCGCAATTACGAATCGGGATTGTCGCGGGGCATAACGGCAATGACTCAGGCGCAGTTTGCCTGGATAAAGACGGTCAGGTGGACTTGAAAGAAGCGGATGTGAACCTGGCGATCGCCGAACTTGTGCAAAAAAGTCTGGTGGGGCAGGGCTTTCAAGTGGACCTGCTCAACGAGTTCGATACGCGCCTGAACGGATACCGCGCAGTGGCGCTTATTTCCATCCACAACGATTCATGCGAATATATTAACGATGAAGCCACCGGGTTCAAGGTGGCATCTTCGCTTGAAACACGCGACGTGAACCGCGCGCAGCGTCTCACGGCCTGTCTGGTGGATAGATATCAGCGCGCAACAAACCTGACCTTTCACGCAGGCAGTATCACAGGCGATATGCGCGAATATCACGCCTTTTCTGAAATTGACCCGAATACGATCACAGCCATCATCGAAACTGGATTTCTGAACCTGGACCGCGAAATCCTCACCCAAGAAACAGAACGCGTGGCAGGCGGCGTAACGCAAGGCATTCTGTGCTTTATAAACAATGAAAGTGTACAGCCGACGCCAAGTCCCACTTTAGCGCCATGAGCAAACCACCAAAGGTTCCGCGACGAAATTTGCACTACTCCGTGTTGATTCTCGCCTTGATCTGTGTCGTGATCGGGGTTGCGGCGTGGACGGCGAACTCGTCACCTGCGTTGAGTTTGAATGGCATTGTCACACCCACTTACGCGCAACCTTTTGCGTTTGTAAAGATCGCAAAGCCAGCCGTTGTGTATACTGCTTTACCAACAAGCATCCCAACTGTTTTTCAAACGCCAACTGACTTACAGCCATCTGAACAGATGGTATCTGCCGGGATCGTGGCGGATACGCCGCCCGCGTCTGGTTATTCGAACACAACCCAGTACGACGCTCCGCCATCCTATACTGGAAACAAATATATCCTGATAGACATCTCTGAACAGCATATGCTTGTCTATGAAGGCGATAAGCAGGTGTACAGTTTCGTCTCATCCACTGGAATGAACAATGCCACGCGCACGGGGTCATTCAGCGTGCTGGATAAGATCCCAAGCGCCTATGGCGCAACATGGGATATCTGGATGCCAAACTGGCTCGGCATTTATTGGGCAGGCAGTATGGAAAATGGGATCCATGCCCTGCCCATTCTGCCGAACGGCGCGACCTTATGGGCAGGCTATTTGGGAGTCCCCGTTTCTTATGGATGCATAGTGCTGGGAACCAACGAAGCGCAGCTGCTATATGACTGGGCTGAACTTGGAACGCCCGTGGAAATTCAATGGTGACAAACGAATCCTTTCACACATCCAAGGTTTATAATTGATTATTATATGCCGACATATTTATCTGTATCCCTGTATACATTGCCGAAGGTGACCCATGAATGAGCGTTTTATCGAATCCCGTAAAGCCATAGCCAAAGCGCGCGAAGCCTTGAAGAATGGGGCGATGACTGAAGCGCGTCAATGGGCGGAACGCGCCGCGGAACTCGCGCCGCAAAGCGAAGACCCGTGGTTGATTCTCGCCGCAGTTGTCAGTCCGCGCGAAAGTGTGAAGTACATCCGCAAGGCGCTGGAGACGAATCCGAACAGTCCGCGCGCAAAGCAAGGTATGGAATGGGCGATGAAAAGGCTCGGGGAAACACCCAAAGCTAGAGTCAGCCCTGAGGACGGGAAGCAGGCTAAGGGCGTTGTCCTGAGCGAGTCGAAGGGCGAGGTCGTGACGCAAAGCGTGTCGAAGGGTCAACCGCAAAGCAAGGATGCTAAAAATCCAAAGAAGCGAATCCCGCTTCTTCCTATTCTGTTGGTGGCGATGGGATGTGCGGTTTTCATCTTCGCCGCATGGTCCGCTGTGACATCGCCTGTGATGGCATCCATTTTGAATATTGCATCCACGCCGCAAGCGCAAACAAAACAACCCTTTGCGCAGGTGAATATTGCCAAGCCAGCCGCCGCTGATGCGCAGCAGCCCATGGCGCAGGCGATTGCTCCAACCGTGATACCGCCGACAGTCGCAATTCAAGAATCACAGCCAGAAGCTACAAGTATTCCTCCAACACTCGAACCGACTCTCGAACCCACACTTGAAGCATTTATTTTACCTACGGAGACTCCGTTTATTGAACCAGCCACTGCCCTGCCGGAAGTGACGAGTGAGCCCGGCGCAATATCCGCCGAGATCATTGCGGATACACCCACGCCTGAATTTACCGAGCCGACAGTTGCGCCGTATGTTCCCCCACAAGTGGCAGCCAGTGACGGCGAACGTTGGATCGATGTCGACCTTTCACAACAACGGTTATATGCCTACGCGGGCGAAACGCTGATGAATTCGTTTGTGGTTTCAACTGGCACATGGCAAACTCCAACGGTGACGGGCAAGTTCAAGATCTGGATCAAGGTACGCTCCCAAGCCATGACCGGTCCAGGATACTACCTGCCCGATGTGCCCTATGTTATGTATTTCTATAAAGACTATGGTTTGCATGGCACCTACTGGCATAATAATTTTGGGACGCCGATGAGTCATGGTTGTGTAAATCTCACCATCCCCGATTCGGAGTGGTTGTATAACTTCGCTTCCGTTGGGACAGTGGTAAATGTGCATGATTAGAAAAATCGAAACCTTCAACCACGAAGTACAAAGTAACACGAAGGTAACCCATCTTTCTTTGATCTCCTTTGTGACCCTTCGTACCCTTTGTGGTTAAAAAGGTTTTAATAAAAATGAAGTTGGAAAAAATATCGCGGCGCGACTTTTTGAAATTGAGCGGACTGGGGCTGGCAGAATTGTTTGCACCGCCGCTCGATTTTCATTTCGACGACCCCTTCACCGATCTTCTGGGGCGCGTGACCACACGCATGATCTGGATGTATGACCAGCCGTCCAGTGAGGCAACGCCGGTGAAATTCTGTCAGCGCGATGTATTGTTAAATCTCACGAACACAGCCATCAGTGACGATGTAACCGCGCATAACCGCGTCTGGTATCAGGTCGGCGCGGAAGGCTTTGTATATTCCGGGTACGTTCAGCCCACGCGGACGATCCTAAATACGCCACGCATGGATATTCCCCTGACCGGCTTGCTGGCTGAAATCAGCGTACCTTTTACCGACGCGTACGAAACCCCCGATAAAACATCCAAAGTGGCATACCGCATGTATTATGAAACCACGCACTGGGTCAAATCTGTCATGACCAGCGAAGGCGGCCAGATCTGGTATCAAGTCCGTGACGATAAATTTGACAAATTATATTACGCGCGCGCCGAGCACCTGCGAATTGTGACCGAGGAAGAACTTGCCCCGCTGTCCCCGGATGTTCCAGGCGCAAATAAAAAAATACAAGTGCAGTTGGAAGAACAAATAATCATTGCTTATGAAAATGACCAGCCTGTATGTATGGCGCCAATTTCCACAGGCGGTATCTATCGCGTTGGCACATACACCACGCCCAAAGGTTCCTTCATCACATACTACAAACGCCCATCCCGTCACATGGCCGCCGGTGACATCACCGCCAGCGGATTCGACCTGGCGGGAGTCCCCTGGGTGCAATACATAACCGAAAGTGGGATTTCACTCCACGGCACATTCTGGCATAATGATTTTGGCCGCCCGCATTCGCACGGCTGCATCAACCTTTCCATTCAAACCGCAAAATGGTTATACCGTTGGACTTCTCCACAAGTTTCCATAAACAAGGAATTTTCCTTCGGCGGTGTGGGAACAAAAGTGGAAATTGTATTGTAAGAATTTGGATGCAAAGAAACGTCTGCTATAAACATGATAAATCACCAAATATCCCGCCGTGACTTTTTGAAACTTTCCGCTTCGGGCGTACTCGGGCTTGCTCTCTCTGAATTGGGCATTGTCCACGCCCTGGCCGCTCCGCCCGCCTCACAGGGACGCATCACATGGAGCGGCGTTCCGCTTTATGACGCGCCTTCCTTCAAAGCAAAAGAACTGCACCTCTTTGGCAACGATCAGGTTGTTAATCTCAAAGCCGAAGTGGAAGGCGACGAAGGCAACCCATTCAACAAAGCCTGGTACAAGGTGGACGATGGTTACACCTACGCGGGCTGGTTGCAGCCTGTGGAAACCCAATTTCAAAAACCCGTCTATGAAATTCCCGGCGAAGGCCAGCTTGGCGAGATCACTGTCCCAATCAGTGAGACACGACTCATCCCTTATACCTACGGCAACAATGGCTACCGCCTGTATTATGGAAGCACGCATTGGGTAAAAAGAACCATTGTGACACGGGAGGAAAAAAGTATCTGGTACGAAATATATGATGGTGAAATTGATCAGTCTTTTTTCGTCCCCTACTACAACATGCGCCTCATACCCAACGAGGAGTTGTCCCTGCTTTCCCCTGACGTTCCCGAATCCGAGAAATTAATCCACGTGGACCTGCCCACACAATTGGTGACAGCATTCGAAGGGAATACCATGGTATTCTCATCACGCTGTTCCAGCGGCTCAAAAGGGACACGCACGCCAACGGGTGAATTCCTCACCTATCACAAGGGCCCGTCTGTGCATATGAACAACCAGGATGAAGAAGGCGCGAAGAATCATTATGACCTGCCCGGCGTGCCCTGGTGTACATTCTTCACCGGCTATGGCAACGCCTTTCACGGAACCTACTGGCATAATGACTACGGACGCCCGCGCAGTCATGGCTGCGTGAATCTGCCGTCAGCAGACGCGAAATGGATCTATCGCTGGAGCAGGCCAAACGTCCCCATGGGCGAGGATTATCTGCATCTTCCCGGCGAAGGGACGCGCGTCCAAATTGTTTAATAACTCTGGAGTCGGACAGCTTGCTGTCTCGAAAATGCAGGAGCAAGCTCCTGCGCTCAGAATCTAAAGTCAACAGGAGAAAATAATGAATCCAGCTTTTGAACACAACCAATATGTACTCAAACGACAGGTCTTTGCATTGGCGGGAAAATTCCGCTTCTTCGACCCAAGTGGAAAGCTCGTGCTATTCAGCCAGCAGAAAATGTTCAAACTGCGTGAGGATATCCGCGTATATTCCGATGAAAGCAAAACACAGGAAGTGCTGATGATCAAAGCACGTCAGATCGTGGATTTCTCCGCCGCCTATGACGTAGTGGACAGCGCCACAGGACAAAAAGTAGGCGCGCTCCGCCGCAAGGGACTGGCATCCATTCTGCGCGACGAATGGGAAATTCTGGATGTTGGCGATAATGTGGTCGGCAAACTATTTGAAGACAGCATGGGACTGGCTTTGGTTCGCCGCTTCCTCAGCGGACTCGTTCCGCAAAACTATGACATCACCCTCGGTACAGACCGTGTAGCTGACCTCAAACAAAACTTCAATCCATTTGCCTATGAACTGAATATTGATTTCAGCATGGACATCAGCCATCGCCTCGACCGCCGTGTCGGACTGGCCGCGGGTATTCTACTGGCCGCGGTTGAAGGCAGGCAGAGCTAAATTAAACACCGTGTCATTGCGAGGGCGCTCTTGGTTTTTGCCCGAAGCAATCTCCCACAAAATTGGAGATTGCTTCGCCGCCAAGAACAAGTGCGCGGCTCGCAATGACATAAATCACCTTATGCCCAACCAACCTCTTTTTGCCGGACTTGTAATAGACGAACTTGGCAACCCCGCGGAAACCGCGTTCATTGGAACCGAGCCATGCTACGTGGTGAACGACTCCGGATTCCGCCGCCACATCCCCGCTGAGCAGATAGACCGCGCCGTGCTGGCGCAAATGGCTGAGCTGATGAAAGGCAGTGAAGATATCCTTTCAGAGCAAACTGCCAAAATGCTCGGACAGGATGATCCCTTCTCAAAAGCAATCATCGAACAACAGCTCAAAAATATTGAAAAACAATTCGACACGCTCATGCAGACTGGTATTCCAGAAGATATGCGCGCCTACCTCGGCATGATGGGTTTCAAAGTCATCATCAACTATCACGGTGAAGTGGTGCGTATGGAACAGCCAGGGAGCGCAGGCAACGGAGAAGACGAGTAGGACAAACCGGCAATTTGTCCTGCTCATTTTTCAGGAAACGCGGGGGCATAAGTGACTCTACTGCAAAAAAGGTTTTTCTCACCGCGAAGAGGCGAAGTCCACTAAGATTTTTAAAAAGAAGTTCAAGAGATTGAGGAATCTTTTGGGATTTCTTTCGTTTTTCTTCGCAATCATTAAAATTCCTTCGCGTCCTTCGCGCCTTTGCGGTAAAAGGCATGTTTTTGCAGGGGACTCATAAGTGAATCCTGATATAATTTTGGCTATGAATCCAAAGCGCTTCTTTATCTTATTCATATTAATATGTTTGCTTTTATTTGGGTTATGGCTTCCCGCAAATGCCGCGCCCAATATGCAACAGGCAATTCCCACATCCACCCCTGGCGCGGATGGACGCATTCTCTATGTTGTACAGCCGGGCGATAGCTGCTTCCGGGTTGCGGCGATCCATGGAATATCAGAAGACCAACTCCGCCAGTTGAATTCAAAATTGGACGAGAATTGCAGTCTTATTGTGGGACAGGAACTGCTCGTCGGCATTGTCTCGCTTGCGGGGACGCCAACCGCCGGTCCATCTCCAACACCCGCGCCGCCCACGGCTTCGCCCACACCATTCACAGGCACAACTGATATTTGTGTTTTGCTCTTTAATGATGCCAATGGCAATGCCATGCGCGAAGAGACAGAACCTGCCGTTACAGGCGGCGCAATCAGCGTAACCGAAAACAACGGAGAGTATTCCGCCGCGCAGGATACGATCATCCCTGCCGACCCGGACGCATATCAGGGCACATGTTTTTCAAATGTTCCGGAAGGCAGTTACAACATTACAGTGGGTATTCCGGATAATTACAACCCAACGATGGAATTAAACTACTCGTTTGACGTAAACGCCGGCGACCGCGCCTTTGTGGATTTTGGCGTGCAATCAAAAGATGTGGTGGTGGACCCTGGCGCAACTCCCCAAAATGAACCAAAGACATCCCCCATATTCGGTATCCTTGGAGGACTGCTCTTGTTGGGTGGGGCCGGTTTGGGATATTATGCGTGGAGATCAGGCAGACCTGAGAGCAAATTATCGGGTGGAAGCGGCATGTTGAAAAAGTAATAATAAAAAAACAGCGGATGTGTTCAACATCCGCTGTTTTTTTATTTGAGTAATTAGGAACGTCCCGAAGGTTAATTGAGCTAATTTTGCTGTCTTTCAAAACCCTTTGGGACGATATTCAAGAGGCAATTTTTATTTGAAATGTTTTTCGATGAACGGGAGAAAATCCCAGCTTTGCGATGATCGTGCGATGGGATAAAGTGCCATATCCCTTGTGACGCGCAAAACCGTATTGTGGATATTGGGAATCCAATCCAACCATTAACTCATCACGCGCGGTTTTCGCAAGAATGGAGGCGGATGCGATACTCAGGGAACGCTGATCTCCTTTTACCAACGCAGTCTGTGATACATCCAATTCAGGGAGTTCAAGGCGGAAATCTGTCAGTAAAAAATCAGGAAATAATGACATTGCTTCCAGCGCGCGGCTTGCGGCAAGGCGTGTGGCGGGGACAATTCCCAATGCATCAATTTCATCCGCCGAGGCGAAACCGATGCCCCAGGTGCGCGCGGTCTCTTTGATGCGCGGCGCAAGCTGGTCACGCTGACGGGGAGTCAACTGCTTGGAATCACGCACCCCGCCCAGGATCCGCATGAGAAGCGGGTGGTCATCTGGCAGGGTCACTGCGCCGACGCAGACGGGTCCCGCCAGCGCGCCGCGGCCGGCTTCATCCAATCCCGCAATATATTTATGGGCAAGCCAGAGTTTTTTTTCGTGTGAAAGGTCAGGACTTGAGATCATAGCGGCCGCGCAAGGCATTGATATGAATGCGGAATATGTCGCCGATCATACGCAGGGCATCGCGCACCGCTTTTACCTTGCTGTCCGCATCGAAATACCATTGGACGGGAATCTCTTTGATGCGCAGGTGTTTGCGGCGCGCAAGATAAAGAAGCTCAATATCAAAAGACCACCCCATGAGCGTTTGTTGACGAAAAAGATATTCCGCCGCCCCGGCATGAAAACATTTAAAGCCACATTGTGTATCATTCAAACCAGGCAGGATCAGGAAGCGAATTACAAGGTTGATGGCGCGCCCGCCCCAATGACGATAATAGGGTTCGTTATAACGCACTGCGCCCGGCGCTTCGCGCGACCCAATGGCAACATCAAAATCATTCAAAACAGGCGGCAGGAATTTTTCCAACTCGGCAATGGGCATGGAAAGATCGGCATCGCAAATAAAACGATATTCGCCGCGCGCTTCCAGTACACCGCGCCGCACAGCATTGCCTTTACCCGCCCGTTCGTCGTGAATGACAATGAGATTGGAATGGCGCGACGCAAATTCATGCGCCAGTTCCAGAGTGCGGTCTGAACTTCCATTTTCAACAATGATGACTTCCGCTGAATAGGATTGTTTTTCAAGAAACGCAAAGACCTGCCTCAACGCACGAGGCAGGCGCATTTCTTCATTATGAGCCGGGATGACAATGGATAGGAATGGAGATATCAAAGTGAATTATAGATATGAGTAAAGGATGACGGCAAATCCAAAGATAACGCAGCACCCAACAATGAACATGCCAGC
>DYDH01000103.1:10839-15992 GCA_020717985.1 Herpetosiphon sp.
GACCAAAGAGCTTCTTTTTAGCCGGCGCAGGTTTTGATTGGGGTTGTGGTCGAACCGGATTGGACTCGCCTGAATTCTGCAAAGCGGGCTGGGAGCCGCCATCTTCAAATGCAAATCCAAGTTCATTTGCATTAAAGGAAGTTCCCTGTTCAGAAGCCTGCGCCAGGGCGTTGGCGCGCGAAATGGTCTGCTGCCCGGCAGGTATGGGAACAATGGGTTGTAACTCTTGAGGCGGGCGAAGGTCGAGAATCCGCTCCACGATCTCGTGCGTAAAATCTGAGCGCCAGAGGGGGCGCGCCTGCAAAAGCGAATTCGCAAATGGCTTGATCGCATCGCTTCTCACCACGCGCGCAATCGGGCGCACCGAGTCAATCTGAGCGCCAGGATCCGCCGCGATCAACACGGGTTCCACAGGATTGGGCATCTCGACTTTTTGTATCTTTAGATACTTTTGAAAGACAATGGCGAATTTTGAAATACGGTCAATGAAATTAATGCTGGCCGGCAATGCTTTTCCATCCGCATTTACGGTATTCCATTGATCGCCTTTGGCTTCAAAGTTACCCTTTTCCTTCGTCACATAAATTACCCAAATGCCCCCGGCGCCGATCAAAATTAATGGAATGACGATCTCGCTGTTCGGCAGGGTAAAGTTACGGATCAACACAAAGCCCTTTTCAAGCAAGCGGTCCAATTGTGCGATCACTGTCTTTTGGGCTTCCAATTCAGCAAACCAGTTCAGCCCATATTTCAGCGTTCCCTGAACACGGGCAATGATATTGATGTTGCCATTGGCATCTTGCAGTGGGGTCTTATCAATAATCTTCATTGAAATTCACTTTTAGAAAATGGGTACTTCCTCAAGTTCATCGCAGGCCGCATTTTTGTGTGTAGCGAGCAACTCACGGTCATCCAACTTTATGACCAACACAGGCTTGCCAATTTTGAATGTACTGGCGCGCAACTCTTCACGCGCGCCGGTAAAATATTGTTGGCCTTTTTGCAAACGTTCCAAAAGCATCTTGCGTTCCAGCAAAACAAGGTCTGAAAACGTCGCGCCGCGCCGTTTATAAGCGCGCACGATCATGATCTGTCCATTTTTGTAACGTACTGCTTCGATCACGCCATCGATCTTTTTGGTCATTGACTGCCTTCACCGATAATTTTAACACATACAGGTTAAATCACAGAGACACGCGCCACAGAGAAGTTAACTCCGTGCCTCCGTGTCTCTGTGCGGTTTTGTCGGGGCGAGAGGATTCGAACCTCCGACCTCTTGCTCCCAAAGCAAGCGCGCTAGCCGGACTGCGCCACGCCCCGATCAAATGAACTGGACGAGTATAATGCGAAGGATGAGTACCCGTCAAGCAATTCTCCTCACCACTTATCTCTCGCTTCTTGCCGGACTTTCGGCCTGTTTGCCATCAAATGGGGTTTCTCCCACCCAAACAGTCATCGTCTCAACCGCAACTGTTACCGCCACCCTGCCCCCAAGCCCGGTCCCAGCCACATTCACCCCCACCCCGTTGACCTGTCTCACCGAGCCGGGACTTGTTAAACAGGATGCCGTCCCAACCACAAAGCCGCCCCAGGAATTTCTCATCTATCTACCGCCGTGTTATGAAAACTCAGCCAACACGCGCTATCCGGTTTTGTATTTGCTTAACGGACAAACCTATAACCAGGATCAATGGGTACGCCTGGGCGCACCCGCCATCGCGGACCAACTAATTCATTCCAATGAAGCCCTGCCTTTCATCATGGTCTTCCCCGATGACCGTTATTGGAATTCCGCGGCCGGACCCGGATTTGGCGACCGTGTCATCAATGACTTGATCCCGTATGTAGACAAAAACTATCGCACCACCGCAGACCGTGACCATCGCACACTCGGTGGACTGTCACGCGGCGGCGGCTGGACAGTACAACTTGGTTTTGAACATCCTGAATTATTTGGCGCTCTCGGCTTACACTCGCCTGCCATCTTTACGGATAATGCGCCCTATGTGGAAAGGATCATCCAAGCCATTCCGCAGGAAACCCGCCCGAAATTATGGTTCGATATCGGCGACTCGGATATGGAATTATCGCGCGCCTTATTATTGGAAGATATTCTCACGCGCAACGATTACTTCCACGAATTTCATCGCTATTCAGGCGATCACACTGAAAACTACTGGGGGGCGCACGTGGAAAAATACCTGCGCTGGTACACCCAGGTCTGGCAGGAAACACCACAAGAACAATAAGATATAATTTTAACAATAAGACCTGACGGGTTTTCAAAAAACTGTCAGGTTTCATAGGAGACTTTTTATGAATATCTTTGTATCAGGCGGCGCTGGCTATATCGGCTCCGCCACCGCCGAAGCGCTGATCAACGCCGGGCATTCCGTCACCGTTTTTGATTCGCTGGTCACAGGTCACCGCGCCGCAGTTCCTGCGGATGCGAAATTCATCCACGCCAACCTGGATGACAGCCATGCATTGGCAGAAGCCCTCACCACCAACAAATTCGACGCCATCATGCACTTTGCCGCGTTCATCGAAGCGGGCGAAAGCATGAAAGATCCCGGTAAATTCTTTCGCAACAATTTCACCAACTCCCTGCAACTGATGGAAATTGCCGCGCAAGCCGGTGTGAAGAAGTTGGTCTTTTCCTCCACGGCGGCGGTCTATCAATCCAGCGAAACCCCGTTGACCGAAGACTCGCCCCTCGGCCCAACGAATGTCTACGGACATACAAAACTGATGACCGAACAGGCTCTCGAATGGTATCGTAGTATTTACGGTTTGCATTTTGCCGCGTTGCGTTACTTCAACGCCTGCGGAGCATTGCCCGGCCGCGGCGAAGCGCACCAGCCTGAATCGCATCTCATCCCGCGTGTTTTGCAAATCGCATTGGGACAGGCCGAATCCGCCACCATCTTTGGCACTGACTATCCCACTCCCGATGGCACCTGCATCCGGGACTACATCCACATTGCAGATCTAGTCTCAGCGCATATTCTCGCACTCGGCGCGCTCGAATCAAAAGACAAGATGATCTATAACATTGGCAGTGGAAATGGTTTCTCGGTGCGTGAAGTGATCGAGACGGCGAGACAGGTTACAGGTCACGCCATACCCGTCATTGAAGCCCCACGCCGCGCCGGTGACTCGGCTCGTCTGGTTGCATCTCCAAAAAAGATCATGAGTGAACTGGGTTGGAAACCAACGCACACAAACATGCAGGAAATTCTCTCCAGCGCATGGGAATGGCACACATCTCATCCAAATGGATATAAAAAATGACCTTCACGTTTCACCGTATTCCTGTTGGCATTTGTAATTGTTTCCTCCTGCGCGGCGAACGCACCATTTTAATTGACGCTGGCGCGTGGAATGGTATGCCCGCTTTTGTGAGCCGAATGAAAGAGCTTAATGTTGACCCAAAACAAATTGACCTCATCCTGCTTACACATGGACATTGGGATCACATCACAAACTTGAGCGCCATCCGCGAGATGACCGGCGCAAAAGTGGCTATTCATGGACGGGACCAGTTCATGGTCGAGACAGGCGAGCCGCCTTTTCCCGCGGGCGCAACTCCGTATGGGCGCATGATGTCGTGGTCGTCAAAAAAATTAATTCATCCGCATCTTCCAAAAGTAAAAGCGGACATGGTGATCGATGACAGCGGCTTATCCCTGTCTGAATACGGCATCCCCGGCAAAGTAGTTTACACACCCGGTCATACAATGGGGCATGTCAGCATCATTCTTGATTCAGGTGAAGCCTTCGTTGGCGACATGGCCATGAATGCATGGTTCCTGCGCATCACATCCGGACTGCCCGTTCTTGCAGATGATATCAACATGGTCGTGCAAAGCTGGAAGAAAATTTTGCCGATGGGAATCAAGCGAATCTACCCCGCGCACGGAATGGACTTCCCCGTTGAAATAATGCAAAAAGAAATCGGGAATTTCAAATGACCTTTCTCATTGTTATCATCGGCTGGGTATTCTCCCTTTGTTTGCATGAGTTTTCTCATGCGCTGGTTGCCTATTATGGCGGCGATACCACCGTAAAAGACAAAGGTTACCTCACCTTCAATCCGCTCAAATATACACACCCTGTTTTCTCACTGCTTCTGCCCATGGTCTTTCTCTTGATGGGCGGGATCGGTCTGCCCGGCGGCGCGGTATATATCGAGAAATGGAGATTGAAAAGCCGTGAATGGGAGACTGCTGTTTCCCTCGCTGGACCATTTGCCAACGCGCTTCTTGCCTTAATCCTCAGCTTGATCCTTCGCTTCGCGCCGGTCAGTATCACTGGCATTTGGCCGGGGGTTGCCTTCCTCGCGTTCCTGCAAATCACAGCGGTTGTGCTCAACTTGATTCCACTGCCGCCTTTCGACGGCTTTGGCGCAATCGAACCTTATCTGCCGATGAACGTCCGCATGAAACTCGCGCAGACTCAGGGAATGTTATCGTGGGTGGTCATCATCCTGCTTTGGCAGGTTCCATTCGTCGGCAATATGTTCTGGGACCTTATCAGTTTTCTTGCGCAGTTCGCTCAAATCCCACTGACTCTCGTCGCGCTGGGGTTGGATCAATTCAGGTTTTGGTAAAAGGATTTGGGTGTGTTTCATTTCAGTTGAAACCGTCCCGAAGGTTGGCTAAAATAACCAAATTTCTCATGAAAACCTTCGGGACGTTCCTTCCTTCAACTCATTTGAAATGCACCCAAAGGATTTACATGGTCATAAAAAAGAAAGTCCATCATCACCTTGACAATGGACTTTCTTTTTTTTATGAAGTATTGAAACTACAAAGTCCTTGTTGCGCCCCCGTCCACATCAAGGATCGCGCCGTGGATATATGCGGTTTGTGAGGATGCGAGGAAGGCGACTGTGCGGGCAATTTCTTCTGGTTCACCAAAACGCGCAATGCCAAGCTTCTTTGCCATTTGGATTTTGGCCTCTTCAACGTTGATGTTATGTTCCGCGGCAAAGGCTTTGATTCTTGTCTGTAACCTTTCAGTAGCAATCGAGCCGGGGTTAATCGCGTTGACACGCACGCCGTCTTTAATTCCACGATCAGCGAGAACTTTGGTGAGATTCATCAACGCGGCGTTGACCGTGCCGCCGATGGCAAACTCGGCTGAGCCAG
>DYDH01000381.1 GCA_020717985.1 Herpetosiphon sp.
TCATCGAAACGCGCTTTGAGCTCAACCAGCACTGCCACCTGCTTGCCGCGCTCTGCCGCTTCGAGTAGGGCTTCTACTACGGGAGCATTCGAGCCAACACGGTATAGCGTCTGCTTGATTGCCAATACCTGCGGATCACGCGCGGCGGCATTGAGGAATTCCACGACAGGGTTGAAAGAATCGTAGGGATGATGAAGGAGGATGTTTCCGTTCCGGATGGCTTCGAATATATCCGTCGCAGTTGATGTATATTTCAATGCTTTTGGAACGCGCGGCTTGTAGGGAATATCTTTCAAATCGTGCCGCTCCACATTGTTGTAGAGCTGCCATAATCCGCTCAAGCCAAGCGGACTATCCAAAACGTAGACATCGTTACGGGATACTTCGAGATTATCCACGAGCAGTTCGCGTATATTCTCAGGCATGGATTCATACACGGCCACCTGCACCACTGAACCGAATTTGCGCTTGCGGATATTCTGCTGCATGGTCTCAAGCAGGTCATCTGCTTCGAGTTCCTGAATTTCAATATCGGCGTCACGCACAATGCGGAAGGGGTGCGCGGCGGTTACTTCCATGCCGGGAAAGAGGTCATGGAGATTTGCGGCGATTACTTCTTCCAGCCAGACAAAATAATGCTCGTGAGGAATGGTTCCGTCTTTGCGGACTCCGCCTGAAGAGCGCTTGATGGGCAGAAGACGCGGCAGGGTATCAGGCACTTTCAGGCGCGCAAATTTTTCATTGCCCTTTTTGTCGCGGATCACAATGGCAAGGTTTAGGCTTAAATTTGAAATATGCGGGAAGGGATGCCCGGGGTCAAGCGCGAGCGGTGTGAGTACGGGGTAGACCACTTCTTTGAAATACGTGTCAGCTCGTTCTTTTTGTGTTTTGTTTAATTTGTAATAATTAATAACATGGATGCCCGTTTTGTCCAGCTTGGGCAAAAGTTTGCGTTGATAATACCGCTGCGCCTCGATCAGTAATTCCTGAGACAACTTGCGAATTGCCGCAAGTTGATCCGGCGGAGTCATGCCATCTGGCGAGATTTCCATAATATGGGCTTCCACCATCTTGCGGATGCCTGAGACGCGCACCATAAAGAACTCGTCCATGTTCGAGCCAAAGATGGCAAGGAATTTTATGCGTTCGAGCAGGGGCTTGGATTCATCCCATGCTTCCTCCAACACGCGGCGTTGGAATTCCAGCAGGCTCAACTCACGGTTGATATAAAGGGTGGGAGAGGTAAGGTCAACAACAGGTTCGGTCATGTTTTTATTTTTCACCAATTTCAACAAGGATGCCAGGCGTTAGCAGCCATTCTAACGCAGCTTTGCGGGCATGGTGAAGGTCATCGGTGGCGAGTCGGCACACGCCGCCTTTTTTGAGGGTCATCTCCATGCCCACGTTTTCTGAGACAAGCAAGCCGATCAGGGCGGTCAGGAATGGTTCATGCCCAACCAGTGCAATACTGTTCGCGCTGTATTTTTCATTTATTTCAGAGATCAATAGATCAGGGTCACCCATGGGGACAAGGTTGTCGCTTAATTCTAATTCCTTCTTTATTTTGAAAACATCCGCGAGGATTTCGGCGGTCTCTTTGGCGCGGACGTACGGGCTGGACAGGATCAGGTCAAAGTCCACGCCGAGAGTGCGCAATCCTTTCGCGATCTGGCGCATTTTCTTTTTGCCTTTATCGGTAAGCGGGCGCTGGCTGTCATCTTCGTATTCGGGCGTGTCTTCATCAACTGCGATGGCGTGACGGATAATGTATAAGTTCATGATTTTATTTCTCCTTCGGAAACGGTTGGTCTGGCGCAGAGCGCCAAAAAGTAATTATCTCACCTTTGTCTTCGATATAGCTGGACATGGCAATGGCGTGGCGTTCTTTATAATAAGCGCGGGCAGGTTCAGGATCATAGTTTGCGGGGGCATGCTCGCTGAAATCTGCAAGTTCCTGCAAAGCCACTTCCATATCTTGAATGTCGCCCATGGATGCCTGGTAATTGTGCATTCTTTTTAGATAATCCTCTGGGAAATGTTCAAGGATGGGATAAATGGCTTCGATCATGTAGCGGAATTTCTTGAATGCTATTCTTAAGCGATGGATTGTGGCAGGCTGACCTGGGTCAACCAGCGCATAGCGTTGATTGACGATTGCATAAACCTCATCAACGGCTGAAAACAAGCTCTCATCCAGGTCAGTCTGTTTGGAAGTTTCGATTGTTTGGCCGAGCTTTTTGATTCGCTTTGAAAGACTTTCAATTGTTAACGATTTGATCTCTTTGCGCGCCGCGCGCAGCAGCTTTTTTTCCTTCTGCTGCAAATATTCCTGAAAAGGGTGAAGCGCAGGAATTTCCTGAATGGTTTCAGATATATCGGCAAGCAATACCTGTATATCGCGCAGGTCGTCAAGATGATCGAGTTGGTCTTTTAGCGCGCGCCGTATTTTTTGAATTCTGTGATCCTGGATCGCTGTACGCACGAGGTCAAGAGAAGAAAGCAGGCGGCGTGTCGTTACGCGGAAATCATGCACGGCTTCTTCAGAAAAGTCGCGGCGGCAGGTATTTAGATCGGACTGATATGTATCCCAGCGTGTATTTAGTGAATCAAGTAAAAGGGGTTGTGCATTCATGGGTTACTCAACAATTATAAGCTTAACGCCGAATACATCTTGAAAAAGCCTTCGGCGTTTTTCAAGCGCCCAGCGCTCCAGCATGAGGTCGCCGTTTCCTTGTAACTTTAGCTTCCAGGTATTTTTTTGCTGCTCGAGTTGTATGGCTCTCACGCGTCCCGTGTGGCTCACATCCAAACCATCCGCAAGGCGCATTAATGCGGAAAGTTCAGTCACCACAATACGGTCTCCGGGGGGCAGGTTTCTGAAACCATCATCCTGAAATGAGGGCGTTGACTTGCTATGGTATTGAATGATATTGGCAAC
>DYDH01000382.1:0-2070 GCA_020717985.1 Herpetosiphon sp.
GGGGGATCGATAATTAGGTGATTAGGGAGTAGGGATTTGTTTCCAAGTTCAGGAGCATCTTTCCTATTACCTGATACCTGATTGCCTAATTCCTGATTACCTGATAACAAATACCGCCTCACCATCGGCGTCGTCACCCGCTTTGGATGATAAACATAGTCATAGCCGAAACGTCCTTTCACGCATAAATTACCGTGGTTAACAGGCGAATCAAATGGCGAGGTGACTTTGAAAATGTGATCATCCTTGACATGTAACTGTAAATTACAACCTATTCCACAATAAGGGCAGGTGGTAGTGACGATTCGGTCAGCTTTGATCATAATAACTCCAAAATAAGGTCAAAGGTCGAAAGTCAAAAGTCAGAGCGAGACTTTCGACCTTTGACCTTCGACAGTTTTTATAGCGTAATTAACACAATCGCGACGAGCGCGATCACAATACCGATCATTTGCAACGGCGAGACACGTTCCTTCAAAATAAACCATGCCAGCAAAACAGTCGAGCCGGGGTAAAGCGACCCAAGCACGGCCGCCACATCCATGCGACCCATACGGGCAGACATGGCATACAAGGCATTGCCCGCAGAATCCAGCAGGCTGCTGATGATGATTGGGACCCAACTGTCGCGGGTTGGAATCCACGGCTGGCGGGTGATGATCGAAAAACTCAAGAGGCTTGTGATGGACGAAACACGAGTCGCAACCAACGGCCACAGAATGGATTGCCCGCTTCCACGGTCAAGAAAAATAAAAAATGCGGCAAAGCACATTCCCGACAAAAGCGGCAGGGAAATTCTTTCAATTTGCAATTTCACGCCGACACCGCCGGAGATCACCCAGACCGCCGCCAATGCGAGCCCAAATCCGATCAATGTGGAGGCGCGCGGCAAACCGTCGGAAAAAGCGCCGAACAAAACAGGCAATCCTGCCGCGACCAAAGCCGAAACAGGCGAGGCAATACTCATCTGTCCCGATGCAAGCGCACTGTACAACAAAGCCAAGCCGATGCCGCCGCCAACCCCAGCCACACAGGCCCACAATAAATCTCGCGTCGGGGGCAGTGCCTCGCCTGTAATGACTCCCAAAGTCAAAAGCATCACCAGACTGACGGCGTGTGCCGCAATCACCGCCCCATAAGGATTGGTGCGCTTGACCGCCATCCCGCCGCTGAAATCGCCCGCGCCCCAAACAACGGCGCACGCAAGACCGTAAAAAACCGCTGAATACTCCACGCTATTTCCTCTTTTTTCGCCCGCTGTTGAGGATGCCGATCTCCTGTGGACTCATACCCTGCTCCAGTAAAAATTCGCGCTTGGGTTTCAACGCGCCTGTCGGGCATACCGCTACACATTGTCCACATAGCACGCATGAAGTTTCAGGAATTGGACTGTCAAAGAATGTGCCGATCTGCGTTTCAAATCCGCGCCCCTCGAAATTAATCGCGAAGGTATATTGAGCATCATCCGCGCAAACTTGCACGCAGCGCCAGCACAACAAACACTTCGAGTAATCGCGGACAAACATCGGGTTGTCATCCTTGATAGCCGACTCGCGGCGTTCTGCGTTCGGGAAACGGTTTGAGTCCGCGCCGTATTCCTTCATCATCTTTTGGATTTCTGGCGCTTCGGATAAATCCATGGTGGATACGAGCATTTCCAAAATAGTCTTTCTTGCGCGGATGACTTTCTCGCTTCGCGTCTGCACCTTCATCTGGTTCGCCGCCCTGACGATGCAAGCAGGCTGGAGCATTCTCATCCCCTCCACCTCGACCACACAGATTCGACAAAGCGCGTTTGCCGTAGTCGCTTCGTGAAAACAGATGGTGGGAATATCCACACCGTTTTCGCGCGCAACTTCGAGCAAGGTCTTGCCTTCTTCGACCACTACTTCTTTTCCATCCATCATGAAAGAGATTGCCATAAATTCACCTTTGGAAAAAAGTTTAACGTTCAACGAATAATTCGGGCCACAACTTCATCGCGGATAGCACCGCACTCGCGGCCGTTTGACCCAAGCCGCACAGACTCGCCTCGGTCATTGTCCAGCCGACATCTTGAAGACGAGCAAA
>DYDH01000382.1:2105-2932 GCA_020717985.1 Herpetosiphon sp.
CCAGAATTTCCATCTGGCGCTGGGTCCCCAGTTGACACGGATAACATTTGCCGCAGGATTCATGCGCAAAGAATTTTCCCAGCCGCCTCAAAACATCGAGGATATTGCGTGTTTCGTCAAAGACCATCACCACGCCCGAGCCAAGCGGAAGACCAGCCGCGCGCAAATCTTCGAAAGTGAGTTTTACATCCAAATGTTCAGGTATAGCAAATGCTCCCGCCGCGCCGCCAAATAAGACTGTTTTGAGGGATTTCCCACCTGGGACTCCGCCTGCCATTTCAAGCAGTTCGCGCAATGTGACGCCAAACGGGACTTCATACAAACCTGGCTTTGCAACATCACCAGAGACACAAAATAATTTTGGACCCGGCGACATTTCCGTGCCGATCAAGCGATATTCTGCAGAGCCTTTGGAAATGATCAACGGCAAATTACAAAGGGTTTCAACATTATTAATGACGGTCGGCTTGCCGAACAGTCCGCTCGTCGTCGGGAAGGGCGGTTTCACTCGTGGAAAACCGCGCTTCCCTTCGATGGATTCAAACAGCGCGGTCTCCTCGCCACAAATATAAGCACCAGCGCCGACGCGGATTTCAACATCAAAATGTTTGCCAAGATAACCAGCAGTACGAGCCTCGTCCAATGCGTTTTCAAGAACTGGCACAATATACGGATATTCGCCGCGAATATATAAATAACCTTTGGTCGCACCGATGGCATAAGCGGCAATGCACATGCCTTCGATGGTGCGGTGCGGATCATCCAACAGCAAAACCCTATCCTTGAATGTGCCCGGTTCAGATTCATCCGCGTTGCAGACAATGTAT
>DYDH01000383.1 GCA_020717985.1 Herpetosiphon sp.
GCGGGTATACCGTGCATGCCGTGGTAGACCGGCAAGGCAAGCTCTCCCGCTTTCCCGCCGAGGTGCTGGATGCAATGCAGGGTTTTGTGAAAGCAAACGGGTAATTGCCTTTTTTTTAAAATAACAAAATAATTTTGTCCCTCAGGTGCTATTTTTTGGTTTGGCGACCGATAAAACGCTAAGTGTTATACGGACAATAAGCTTGGTCTCCGCATCTTATGCCGATCCATATAATCAATATTGGGCAAGAGAGATGAACAGAAGATGGTACGCTACGATCCGTTGACCAAGGCGGAACGAAGCACGCGGATGTCACGCATCCGAAACGCGGACACGAAACCTGAGATGGCAGTTCGGCGTTTGGTTTATGGCATGGGCTATCGCTACCGCCTCCATGCGAGAGATTTACCCGGAAAACCTGATCTTGTATTTCGTGGTCGAAAGAAGGTAATCTTCGTGCATGGATGTTTTTGGCATCAGCATGGTTGCCGACAATATCGGCAACCGCGATCGAATCGGAGTTTTTGGGAACCAAAACTTGCGCGAAATAAGGCGCACGATGCCGAGGTTCGGCGCGAATTGCACATGATAGGCTGGCGTGAGATGGTGATTTGGGAATGCCAGATCAGAAGAGAGTCGATGTTACGGAACCGGATCAAACGATTTTTGGAAGGTAAATGAACAGACAACGGTCATCAATCGAACTATTCACTGGTGCGGGCGGACTTGCTCTTGGACTAGAGCAAAGCGGTTGGCATCACTCCGCGTTAATCGAACGGGATGAGCACGCATGTTCGACCATTCATTTGAATGAATCCCTCGGACATCCTCTAGCAAAGGGTTGGCGATTATTTCCCGACGACGTGCGATCCATTCGATACTCCGATTTGTCTGACCATGTTAATATGGTCGCTGGAGGCCCACCATGCCAGCCGTTCTCGCTTGGCGGCAAACATCGAGCCTATCAAGACAAGCGGGACATGTTTCCGGAAGCCGTTCGTGCGGTTCGTGAATTGCGTCCGGAATGTTTCGTCTTTGAGAATGTTAAGGGGCTGCTTAGGCAGAGCTTCGCGAGCTACTTCCACTATATCATCTTGCAGCTTACTTACCCTATTATTGTCAGGCAACATGATGAGGAATGGCCGTCGCATTTGTCTAGGCTAGAACGTCATCACACCGGAGGCGAGGAGCACGACCTTTCATATCGAGTAGTCTATCGGCTGCTTGACGCAGCCGATTACGGTGTGCCACAGCACCGCCACCGCGTCTTTATTGTCGGGTTCAGGTCCGACCTTCAGAAGCAATGGTCGTTTCCCGATCCGACACATTCCTACGACCGTCTGCTTTGGGACCAGTGGATTTCAGGGGCTTACTGGGATGAACACCGTATTGCCAGGAAAAACCGTGCCGTAATACCAGAGCGGTACGCATCCCGTATTGCCCGTCTCAAATCGGATTTCGGCCTCTTTCTGCCTCCCGGAGAACGATGTCGCACGGTACGCGATGCGCTTGCCGGTCTTCCTGATCCGAGAGACAAGACGGAGACGATGCCAAACCATGAATTCAGAGACGGCGCCCGTCCCTACCCAGGACACACGGGCAGCTCACTTGACGCGCCATCGAAGGCGCTCAAAGCTGGAGATCACGGAGTACCAGGTGGCGAAAACATGATAGCGTTGCCGGATGGGACTTATCGGTATTACACCGTTCGCGAGAGTGCCCGGGTTCAAACATTTCCAGATGATTACGTGTTTAGTGGTTCATGGACTGAAGCCATGAGACAGATAGGCAACGCCGTTCCCGTGCGCTTGGCGGCGACGGTCGGTGACAGTATTTTGAAACAGGTAGCTTGAGGGTGTAGACATGTCATCGATGCCAGATCTCTTGAAGCAGATTCAGAGTCTAAGAAGATCGTTACATGCCTTCAATACACCCAAAACCACCGACAGTCAGGGTGACCGGTTGGTTAAACGATTCGTTTCCGAGTCAGGTTTATTGATCAATGAGTTGCATCACGTCCGGGAACAAGTCTCGCCCATCCGTTTCGGAGCTATCGGGATTACTCTTGGACGATCTGACAGCATCGCCAAGTTTTTTGCTTTCAGCTTAACGAATCAAGAAAAACGCTCTCTCGACAGACTTGTCGATTCCCCTTTCTATGGTGCTGGAGTTTACGCGATATACTACAACGGCAAGACAGAAAAACCCTACATCCCGCTTTCATGCACGGAAACACCAATATACGTTGGAAAGGCAGATCCAACGAATCCACAAGCCGAGAGCGTGGAAGAACAAGGGCAAGCCCTCTATTCCCGCCTCAAAGAGCACTCCAAAAACATGGTGAAAGCCAATCTTGCGCTGTCGGATTTTTACTACCGAGCCGCGCCAATTCAGACTGGCATGCAGTCCGCGGTAGAGGATTTCATGATTCGTCTCTTCCGTCCAATATGGAACAAAGAGATCAAGATTTGCTTCGGCATCGGCAAGCACGGTGACAGTGCTACAACACGCGCCAACAAACGGTCACCGTGGGACACCATGCATCCTGGGCGCAAGTGGGCGGCAGACATTAAGACCGACCAAATGAAACGCCATGAAATCGAAGCGAAAATCGCCGAACATTTCAAGAAGTACCCCGTTATTCCAGACAAGGAAAAGCTGTTCAAATTGCTTTCTCTGGAATGAATGACTGTCGCGCCACGAACGTAAAATCAAAACGTGTGACGTCCTGCTTTGTTGACTTAGCGTGTGCTGAGCGGGCAACCAATGCAAATAAAATCAATTAGCATGGATGCCCATGTTAAGTTAGCAAATTCACTCCGCCCCATTGTGCCGCGGTAGTTTGCTTGAATTGTCAGACCGCCTTTAATTTTTTTATTACATGTGATGCATATTTAGCATCTTCTATTCTGATATGTGTTAGCCACCATTTTTTTAGA
>DYDH01000104.1 GCA_020717985.1 Herpetosiphon sp.
GACCTTTAAAATTTCGGTTTTTCAACAGTCTCGTTAGGCGTTTGACTCTAATCCAAAAAAAACGTGACTGAATGAGAACAAAATGGAAAATCACTTTTTCTTTTTCGTGGGACTTTCTTTTATTCTTGTGCATGAAATGGACGCTATCAGATGTCAAGAATGGACAATATTTCCTCTGTTGTCCAAGTTAAACGAGAAGATGGGCTATTTTGTGTTTACATCAATACATATTCCCTTGTACCTTCTCTTATTCTGGGGACTCTGCGGGCAAAACGGGCTAAACCCAAACCTAATCATTGGCTTGGATATTTTTTTTATTATCCATGTGTTTCTTCATGTATTATTTCTCAAACACCAAAAAAATCAATTTACTTCTATGTTCTCTTGGATAATTATCCTCGGTGCAGGTATCGCAGGTTTGATAGATATAATTGTGTGAGATTAGCGAGTCTTTGAGTTAATTCTGTTTTGGTCGGTCAAAATTTATATTTGGCGTTTTGATAAGTTATGTTTCTTGGCATCATCAAAAAATAAGTTGCGTGGAAAAATTCATCTTGTTGGCAATGTAGTCTTTTTTTCAGGTAGCGCGTCTTGCGCAACAAAAAACGCCCAACAAAGCATGCACCCGACGCTGGGGATTCTGGCGCGATTCCAAGCATTCTTCTGCGCCTCAGCATTTTTCCAGTCGGACGGCGTTCCGCCGCCCGCCCACACGCAGGTAACGCAAACCGTTGAAACTGCCGAAAAAGTGGGCGAATCTAGCACAAAGCTACAGGGTTCTATACAGTTGAATGTATATGCCTTCAATCAAAACCTTGCCAATCAAAAGGTTATAGAATCGAAGAATGAACTTTCAGGAATATCTTGACTTGATGTACAGGGAAGCCGTCTCAACTTGGTGGCGGGTTCAATCCCGCGCTGCCAGATATGGATAGGATACGACGTATGTAAACTACGATAGGTCATGATGTTAGAAAACAGTATACTGACATATGCCTTGATCAATCTCCGCCTGCTGCAACGGGTACTACTGCGTCTCAAAACAGACCCGTAACTTCAAACGTAACCAGTCCCTGGCTGGTTACGTTTTTTTTCCGCTTCCGCGTAATCAGTCAAAACTGCTCCAACCCTCTAGTTGGCAATCCTGCAATTGAGAAATCAACCTGCGGGATTATTTGTAATTTTAAATATTTGCGCTATAATCAAAGTTGTCTGACAATTAAATTCAGGAGAACCCCATGACCACAATTGACCTCACAATTCACAAAGACCGCCGCGCCCGCGCGATTCAACGCGCAAAAGAGCGCAACATTATCATCCCCACGTATGCCCAAATGAAAGACCCTTCAAAAATTCCCGCCAAAGTTAAAGAGGAATTGAAGGGCATCGGACTCTGGGACATTCACCCGCGGAATCTGTTCCGCATTAACTGGCACAACCAACCCACCGTTTCTGGCGGCACCTTCGGCGGAGTCAATTTTCTTGAGCTTCCGTCTTCGCTGACAGGAGTCAAAGCACGCATTATTGTCGTCGTTGGCAAATGGTTCCCAACAGGCGCGCATAAAGTCGGGGCGGCGTTTAGCTGTCTGGTGCCGAGACTGGTCACAGGTCAGTTTGACCCGACCACCCAGAAAGCAGTCTGGCCCTCCACTGGCAATTATTGTCGCGGTGGTGCATATGACTCCGCTTTGCTGGGATGTGAGTCCATCGCCATTTTGCCCGAAGGCATGTCGAAGGAAAGATTCGAGTGGCTCGAAAAAGTTGCCGGCGAAACGATCAAGACCCCCGGCTCTGAATCCAACGTCAAAGAAATTTTCGACAAATGCTGGGAATTGAAAAAATCGGGTCAAGACCTGATGATCTTCAACCAGTTTGAAGAATTCGGCAATTATCTCTGGCACTACGAAGTGACAGGCCATGCCATGGAAGAAGCGCTTAAGAAAGTGATGGGACCGAATGACCGCTTCCGCGGCATGGCATCCGCGACGGGTTCAGGCGGCACAATTGCCAGCGGTGACTATCTCAAGCAGGTCTTCCCTGAAAGCAAGATCATCGCCAGCGAAGCCCTGCAATGCCCCACCCTTTTGGAAAACGGCTTCGGCGCGCATCGAATCGAAGGCATCGGCGACAAGCATGTGCCCTGGGTTCACAACACCAAGAACACCGACTTCATCACAGCCATTGACGATAACGCCGTGGTCAACCTTGCCCGCCTCTTCAACGAAGAGAACGGACGCGCCTATCTCGCAGAAAAGGGCGTACCCGAATCCACCATTGCCAACCTTGACCTGCTCGGCTTCTCAGGCATCGCGAATGTGCTTTCCTGCATCAAAGTGGCTAAGTACTACGAGATGGACGAAAACGATGTAATGATTACCATGCTGACAGACTCGATGGAACTCTATCGCTCACGCCTGCATGAAATGCACCAGGAGTCCGGCGAATACAGCGAGAATGACGCTGCTGGCGATTTTGCCCGCTACTTGTACGGTCAGTCCACTGACAACATGCTTGAGTTGACCTATCCCGAACGCCGCCGCGTTCACAACCTGAAATACTACACATGGGTCGAACAGCAGGGCAAGACCTACGCGGAAATTCAGGAACAATGGTACGCGCCGAATTACTGGACCGACGTACAAAAGCAGGCCGATGAAATTGACGAGTTGATCGTCGATTTCAACAAGGAAGTTGGAATTTCCTAGTTACAGAAGAGACAGTCACCTTTCCGAAGTGACTGTCTCTTTTTTTACATTGGAATTTGAAATATCTACTTCCTTACCGCCGCGAAACCCACGCCATTCGGTCCCAGGTGTGTGCCGATGACTGCTGTGACATTTGCAAACAGAATCTCCCGCGGCACGGATTGGGGTACACGAGACATCATTTCATTAAGTAATTTTTGCGCACGATGTTCGGCATTGGTGTGCATGATCGCAAGACGTTGAAGTTCACCCTCTTTGAGTAAAAAATTGAAGATTCGGTCGTCAGCCTGGCTGGTCGTGCGGACTGCGCCAATCGGCTTGACTTGCCCGTCTATTAATTCGATCATCGGCTTGATGGAGAGCAATCCGCCAAGCGCGGCCACTGTTGCAGGGACTCGTCCGCTGCGTCTGAGATATTCCATCGTGTCCAGCGCGGCAGAGACTTGAAGCCGTTTGCGAGTGAAGGCAATCGCATCCAATACAGGTTTCAAACCCAGTTCGGATTCTTCGGCGGCGGCTAATACTTGAAAGCCAAGTCCCAGCGAAAGCGAGCCGCTGTCAATACAAGTGACTTTATTTGGGAATTCCTTTGCGGCTTCACGCGCCACATTGATGGTGGTGGTTAATGTGGCGGCGGCGTGAATGGAGACGACATGCTCACAGCCCTGCGAGAGCAGAGTCTCATAAGGCGCTGTGAAATCTCCAATGGAAGGAGCGGCAGTCGTCGGCGGAGTGCGAAGCGCGGGCAGTCGGGTATAAAAATCCTCGCGCGTGATGCCAATTCCGTCCGCGTATTCCTTTCCCTCTAAAACAAGGATCGTGGGGACAACCTGAATATTATGTTCTTCGACAAGATAGGCTGGGAGGTCTGCGGTGGAGTCTGTGATGATGCCAATTTTCATGGCGAAAGTTTAACATAATAACGGATAACGGTCACTTCTTGAATCATACTTTCCTATTGAAATACTGTATATAACACAGTATAATGTGATAAAGGTTGAGATATGACAAACACTGAATCACTCGATAATGTTGTCCTTGAATTGCGGCGCGGTGTGATCGTGCTGGCAGTGCTCAGTCAATTAAGTGACGAGCAATATGGTTATTCCCTGCTAAAACTGCTTTCGGATCAGGGACTGGAAGTTGACCAGGGAACGTTGTATCCGCTTCTGCGTCGGTTGGAGGCGCAGGGGGTGCTGGAATCTGTTTGGAAGTTGGAAGAGGCTCGCCCGCGCAGATATTACGTCATCAGCGCGGAGGGGAGGAAACTTCTGCCGAAGCTAAAGAAGGAATGGGCTGGCATTGTGTCTGTGATGAGTAAAATGCTGGCGTAGTAGAGAAGGAGAATGGAATGAATTTAATCGATCGTTATGTAACAGAAGTTGGTAAACACCTTCCGCTCGTCAAAGGGCGCAAAGACATTGAAAAGGAATTACGTTCCACGCTGGAAGATATGCTCGAAGACCGCGCACAAAAAGCGGGACGCGCCGCAGATGAAGCAATGGAGATCGAGCTGTTGAAAGAATACGGTTCGCCACAGGAAGTTGCGGCGACCTACAATCCACAGCCGTATTTGATCGGTCCACGCATGTTCCCATTTTTCCTGATGGTGTTGAAAATTGTGACCACGGTAATCACCATCGTCCTGTTGGTACTCACAGGGATAAAAATTGCGACCATGTCGCCGATGGCTGGACCAGAATTCGCGAAGGCGATTGGGGAAGGTTTGCTGGGTGTTGTATCTTCTGTCATTGCGGCTTTTGGAAATATCGTTCTGGTTTTTGCCATTCTGGAAAGGTTTGTGCCTGCCGCCAAATTTAAGCTGGATGAAGAAAAGAAATGGGATCCTGCTTCCTTGAAGGTTGAACCCGAGCCCAACGAAGTGAAAATATGGGAGCCGATCCTGGCAATTGTGTTCACCTTTATCGCGCTCAGCATCTTCAACTACAACCCGCAATTGATCGGCATCTATACAGTCTCTGGCGACAAATGGTCAATCGTCCCAGTTTTGACCGAAGCATTCTTCCGCTGGCTGCCGTGGATCAACATTGGCTGGATCGCCGAGATCATCCTCAACGGCATGTTGCTCCGCACAGGGCATTGGAATATGTCCACCCGTATCTTCTCCATTGGCATCAAAATCTTCCAGATCGTGATCGGTTACTTCCTGCTTATCGGTCCATACATTCTGGCGGTCACTCCCAAGTCACTGCTGGCAAGTGGAATTTTCGATGCGGACGCCGCGCAAACATTAGGCACCATGGCACAAAGCGGGGTACGTGGTTTGATCGGCTTGATCATCTTGATCACAATCATTGATGTGATCAAAGCTGTCTATAAGTTGATCACACAGCAGTCGCCTGCAAACGCGTAAGACTCACGCAACAAAAAAGGACGCAAGGTTGCGTCCTTTTTTTGTCCCACAGTGAAAATTATTCTATCGAGATCAAAAACTGATAATGCGGCTGTCCGCCTTCCTGCACTTCAATTTCAAGGTTTGAATATTTCGCGCCGATTACATCTTTGATGCGATTCGCTTCCACGTGCGACATGCCTTCGCCATAGAAAAGCGTCACCAATTCATGCTCGGGGGCGTTCGCTTTATCAAGCAACTCCATGACACCCTGTTCCACAGACTCAGCCGAAACAACCAGTTTGCCATCGAGCAATGCGATCACCTGTCCATCTTTTACACTCACGCCGTCTATGTCAACGGTGCGCGTGGCCACGGTGATCTCTCCTGTCCGTACATTCGCCATGGACTTTGTCATTTTTTCAGCAACCGATTCCAAATCACCGTCCGGGACAAGAGACAGCATGGCGTTGAGTCCCTGCGGAACGTTGCGCGTCGGCACAACTGCCACATGCTTTACGGTCACTTCCTTCGCCTGATTCGCGGCGAGGATAATATTTTTATTATTCGGCAGGATAATGATTTTGTCAGTCGGCAGGTTTTCAAATGAATTCAAAATATCCTGCGTGGATGGGTTCATCGTCTGCCCGCCTGGCACGATTGCCGCAACACCCAAACTGGCAAAGATGCGGCTCAAACCGGTACCCGGCGAAACCACCACTACAGCGATTTGTCCCGGCTCCACCGCCGTGAATTGCAACTGGGAGGATTTTTGAATATCGTCCATTTGCGCAAGCAGGTTTTCAATCGCAACTTTTGTTACTGTGCCAATGCCCATGATGTAATCAATCGGTTCGTAGCGTTTTTCCGTTGGGACGTGGATGTGCATACGATACATGCCTTCGCCTTCGCCCACCTGAATGGACGTTCCCATTTCTTCCAGCCGCCCATAGAATGACAGTAAATTCAATTCACCGGTCGGGACAAAGTCCACAACGATCTCATAATCCTGTCCTTCCTCCACTTCCTCCATCGCATCCTGGAAATTCATCGCAGAAAGTGACTGCACGCTCATGGTGGGAGTCTCCAAAGATTCGCCATACACATGGCGCAACATGCCTTCGAGGATGAAGAACAAGCCCTTGCCACCCGAATCAACCACGCCCGCCTGTTTGAGAACCGGGAGCAGTTCAGGTGTATTTTTGACTGCTTCATCAGCAGCTTTGACTGCAACTTCGAGGATCTCTATCGCATCCTTTGCTGACCCCAAAGCTGCTTCTGTTGCGATGGCAATTTCCTTAATGACGGTCAGGATCGTCCCCTCCACCGGACGGACGACTCCCTTATAAGCCGTATCCCGCGCTTCGCCAAATGCCTTGACGAGAGTCTCCTTATCCAACACGGCTTTCTCATGCACGCCGCGCGAAAAGCCGCGTAGGATCTGGCTGGTGATCACACCTGAATTTCCACGTGCGCCCATCAAAGCGCCTTTGGAAACCTGCGCCGCCATCTCGCTCAAATTATGCGTCCCAGAATCCTTGACCTCATTCCATGCGGCTTGAAGTGTAAGCACCATGTTCGTGCCTGTATCGCCGTCAGGGACGGGAAAAACATTCAAAGCGTTTACAATCTGCTGATTGGTGCGCAGCCAAGTCAGACCTGCATCCACAAGGCGCTTGAGCGATTGCCCATCAACTGGCATTCTACGAAATTTCTCGACACGTGCAACATCCACACCCATAAGGTTTCTATGCTCCTAATCTGTATCGCTAATGCGCAATCCCGCTACATGCACATTGACGGAGTTAACGCGCAAACCAAGCGCTTTTTCAACATGGAAACGCACCGTGTTGCCCACACTCTGGGCCACCGAGTTGATGCGCGTGCCATATTCAACAATGATATGAATGTCAATATCAATATCCTCACCTGCATAGCGGACAGATACGCCGCGCAAAGGCTCGCGCGTGATGGTGGACACAATCCCATCTGTTAGATTTTTTGGCGCAAGTCCAACGACGCCGTATGATTCAAGGGTGGCATAATATGCAATCGTAGCCACTGCGTTTGGCGAGATGTGGATCGCGCCCAGAATTGTAGTTTCGTCGCCCATAAGTTTCCTCGTTAATAATTTGTGGGGCGGGTTTGCAACCCGCCAAAACCACCGTCTTCAAGCATTGTACCTATTTTAACAGCATATCTTGAAGAAGGTTGCGTTGTATGGTAAAATCCCGTGCCTTTGAAAAGAGGCTTTGCCCTTTGGTACGCTCTGGGTAAATATCGGAATCATTGTATTGAAAGGACATCCAACATGGCTAAGTGTAACACCTGCGGTAAAGCAACCACCTTTGGTCACAAGCGTTCGTTCTCCCAACATGCAACCAATCGCACTTTCAAACCGAATTTGCAAAAGGTTTCGATCATGGAGAATGGCGTTATGGTCAAGAAGACGCTGTGTGCCAAGTGCATCAAAACACTCGGCAAGTCTGCGAACTAAGGTCTGTTTTTCCCTTTGCATCAAAGGTCACGGCGTGAGCCGTGATTTTTGTTTTAATCCAAATGACGTAATAAATTACACATTGGACACACGTAATGCTCTCACGCCAGCCGCCACGCCCTGTGGAAATTTGAATATTGCATTGCCTGCCACAAAGACATCCGCTCCAGCATTATGCATGAGAGGGAGTGTATCCGCGGCCATGCCGCCATCCACTTCCAAATGAGCCGGGGACCGAAGCGCATTTAACTTGTTGCGGATCCCCTCCACCTTGCCGATCATTTCAGGCATAAAGGCTTGACCTGAATACCCCGGAACTACACTCATCACCAAAACAAGATCAGCCAAAGACAAAGCCTCATCCAGGGCGGAGGCGGGCGTAATCGGATTCAATGTGACCCCGGCAGTACAACCCAGGGATTTTATCTTTTCAATGGTTTTCAGCAAATTGGAGCAAGCCTCCACGTGAACCGTAATATTGTTTGCACCTGCTTTTGCAAATACATCCAATTGTTGATCGGGGTTGGAAATCATCAAATGAATGTCCAGTGGAAGTTTGGTGGCACGTTTGCAGGCTTCGATGAAAAGCGGACCCACTGTGATGGCGGGGACAAAATGTCCATCCATAACATCCACATGGAGCCAGTCTGCGCCAGCGGATTCGCAGGCGGTAATCTCATCTGCTAGATGAGTGAAGTCTGAAGCAATGATCGAGGGAGCAATGAGAAATTTATTCATTTATCTAACAGGGGGATTATATGCAAAATAAACCATCATCCAAAAAGGAATAAGTCCGCCCACGGCCATCAATGCCAACAGGGCAAGCCCCACAGTTGCCCAGTCAATTTCCTCGAAGGCCGCATCAGACTCAGGCGTGTCTTGAACCTTTTCGGGTTGTGTGTAATATACAGGAGCGGGATCAATCCGGGGAGGCAGAGGTCTGTCGTTGACAGGAAGTCTCTCCACAACTTCGGGCGTATGCAACACAACTGGCGTGGGGGGAACAGGTTTAGGCGGATCAGGGAGAGTCCCAAATTTTAGCAGGACGCGTCCGAGCTGGTCAGCGGTACGATAACGCGCGGAAGGTTCCTTAGAAAGCACCTTCATGATGATCTCTTCCAAAGCGGTTGGAATATCCGGAATATATTCACGGATGGGAATTGGGCGCGCGGAAATATGCAAACGCGCCAACTCAGATGAAGTGGATGCAGTGAACGGCGGTGTGCCGCAAAGCAGTTCGTACATGACGACGCCAATCGAATACACATCAGATGCGGGCGTAGGCGCTTCTCCCTGCGCTTGTTCAGGCGCGAAATAGAGCGGCGACCCCCAGACGACATCCGTGCGTTCGCCAGGTGTCATGGTGGCAAGCGCGCGCGCAATGCCGAAGTCTGTCACCTTGAGGCGGCCATCCGGCGAAACAAGCATATTATGCGGTTTGACATCGCAGTGAACGAGACCGGCACGGTGGGCATACCCAAGCCCGGCGCAGGCTTGAATAATAAGCGGGATGCCTGTTTCCACACTAAAACGTCCGCGCTCACGGATCAGTTGTTTGAGGTCCTTGCCGGGAATATATTCCATGACGATGAAAAGCAGGTTGTCCGCAAATCCAAAATCATGCACTGTGACAATATTAGGATGCGAAAGGTTCGCGGCAGCTCGCGCTTCCATGCGGAAATGGTTTTGAAATTCCACACTGCTTGAATAATCTTTTCTCAAGACTTTAATCGCAACATAGCGATCCAGCATCAGATCGCGGGCGCGGAAGACATCAGCCATGCCCCCGGAGCCAAGTTTTTCCAATAGTTGATAACGATCATTGAGGAGAGTTGCGTCAGTCATTGATGGAGATTATATCATTAGGAACTTATGAACTTATCAGTGAAATTCTTGTTTTTGGGCGGAATGTTTGAGACTCTAAATTCAAGAATGAATCAGCAGACTCTCCAAAATAAGAATCAGTTAACAATAGTTCTAAATATCACAAATTAGATATATAATATCCGTATTGATGCGTTCTGATTTAGAGAAGGAGAATAATATGGATACGCTTTGGAAATCTCGAAAAGTTGTGATTGTGGGTGCGGGCGCAGTTGGCTCAACCTTTGCTTATGCCCTGGCACAAAAAGGTTTATCTGATCAAATTTGTTTGATAGATGCCAACCCCGATTTTGCCGAAGGACAGGCGCTCGATCTGGCGCATGGACTGCCCTTTTACCCGTCTGTGCAGATCCGCGCGGGCGATAACCGCGATTATGCTGACGCACAGGTGATCGTCATTACGGCTGGAGCAAAGCAGGCTCCGGGTGAATCGCGATTGAATCTGTTGCAGAAAAATGCCGCAATCATCGAAGGTATTGTTGATGAGATCGTGGCTCAAAAATCCCAGGCTGTTTTATTGGTAGCCAGTAACCCAGTGGATATTCTGACCCACGTGGCGCTAAAACGCTCCGGTTGGACAAAGAATCGTGTCATCGGCTCGGGAACAGTGCTCGACAGCGCCCGCTTCCGTTATCTCATCAGCCAGCATTGCAAAGTTGATGTGGGCAATGTCCATGCCTATATTCTGGGCGAGCATGGCGACAGTGAAGTGGCGGCCTGGTCAATGACTCACGTGGCGGGTGTGCAAATGGACAATTATTGCCCGCAATGCGGCAACTGTCGCGACTGGCATGGCGAACGAGACCGAATTGTGCGCGAAGTGAAGGATTCAGCCTATCACATCATCAATTACAAAGGCTCAACCTATTTTGGGATCGGCATGTCATTGGCACGCATTGTCGGAACCATTTTGCAAGACCAGAACAGTGTGCTAACCGTGTCCACTTATCTTGAAGGTGAGTATGGACTGAATGACGTATGTCTTGGTATTCCCTGTATCGTCGGGCAGGGCGGAGTCAAACGCATTGTACAGACAGAACTATATCCTGAGGAGCAATCTGCACTGGAACGATCGGCGCAGACGTTGAAAGATGGCATGGACAGCCTGAAACAATCTGAAACAGCTTAAACGAAAAACGAGACGGAGAAATTGTCCGCCTCGTTTTTCGTTCTGTGGACTGCTGATCCTAAACAAAAGAATGGGGGTCAGAACGATAAAGGTATAATCACCGCCATGCGAAAGGGACTTCTCCTCTATAACCCGGCGGCGGGACGTTATCCCGTCAGACGATTCGTGCGCGGGATCGTCCATCCACTCAAAGAAGCAGGCTGGAGTATTGAAATTGCCGAGACATTAAGCGGCACACATGCAACACAGACCGCGCATCAAGCCGCCGCGGAAAACTATGATGCGGTCTTCGCAATCGGCGGCGATGGAACGATGGGTCAGGTAGCCAGTGGTCTATTGGATTCAGAAACCGCGCTTGCGGTGCTGCCTGCCGGCACAACAAATGTCTGGGCGCTTGAGCAGGGACAGAAACCTTTCAGTTGGCTCCACTGGTGGGCTTTGCGCGAAAACGCGGCATTACTTGCAAATGTCGAACCGCAGCGCGTGGATGTAGGCATGTGCAACGACCAGCCATTTTTATTATGGGCGGGCGTTGGGCTGGATGCGCAAGCCATCGGCAAAATAGAGCCGCGTCATCGTTTCTTCAAGCATGTTTCGGTCCCGCACTTTTTTGCCACAACGGTTTGGGAAGCCACCTTTTGGCACGGACTTGATTTGCGCGTATGGGCAGATAATGAATTGGTGGAAGGTCATTATCTAGTTGCGGTGGCAACCAATATTCGTCATTACGCGGGCGGTATGTCGGTGCTTTCACCGCAAGCCCTGCTTGACGATAATGAAATGGATATGTGGCTTCTCAGCGGCGATAACGTTGCAGACGTATTACGGCATTTCTTTGACCTCGCTGCGGGACGTCATCTCACATCCGACCAGGCGCGCTGTTTACCATTTCACCATGCGCGGGTAGAATCCGATGCGGCTTTCTCCATCCAAGTGGACGGCGACCCCGCGCTCGGCGGTCATCACGCAGACATCACGATCAAGCATCGCGGATTGAAAATCCTCATGCCAAATGACGCCTTATACCTATTGAAAAACAAAAAATAAAATGGACATCAAACAATACATTAACCGCTCGGTGATCTTTGGCGCAATTGGATTTGCAGGCGGGCTGATCCTCATCACGTTGATCGTCATCGGTTGGACCTCCCCCCGCTTCTCTCCTGACGTTGGGTTTGCTCCCGCCGACCTGACCATGATCCCAGCCCCGACACACACCCCCAACGTGACGCCCATCCCCACCATTGACCCAAGCCTTGTCACGCCGACTCTCGCGCCAGACACAATTGGAGTCGGCGCTTATGTGCAGATCAGCGGAACCGAAGGCGAGGGATTACGCATCCGCTCCGCGCCAGGGTTAAGCGGCGATACGGTCTTCTTTGGCGGAGAATCAGAAGTATTCGTCGTGCGCGGCGAAGGCTCTCAAGTTGCAGACGGATATACATGGTGGTATCTCGTCGCGCCGTATGACGAAACCCGCGCGGGCTGGGCCGCTGCGGATTTCCTTGCGGTTGTGCCTTCGCCGTAAAAGCGCTTGGAGTCCAATGTCTCCTGACGTTGGATACATTATCAGTAGATCATGAAAACGTAGTAACCGCTTCGCGTTAGTCGTTCGGCTATAAAGCGACTACACCTGCCCTGGCGGGCGGTGCCAGGGAAGTCACCACTACAAAGCCCTTTCGTGAAGTACTGATTATCAATGAATAAAAGTCCAAAGTCAGGAGACTTTGGACTCCGAATCTAAGAGGATCAAAATGTCAGAAAAACCAACGGGCGTAACTGCCAACAAAAGCAATAGAGAATTCACCGTAACATGGGATGACGGTCACACAAGCGTATATCCCTTTGGGTTATTGCGCGCGGCTTGTCCTTGCGCCTCCTGCCGCGGCGGACATGAGAACATGAAATCGGAACCCGATGCAGAAGTATTCAGCAGGCAAATGGAAGATTCCCTATCCACGCGGATAGCGAATGTAGTCGCAGTCGGCTCCTACGCATTGACCATTGTCTGGGAAGACGGTCACGACCATGGGATTTTCAACTGGCATTATTTGCGCGCGCTATGTCCATGTAATGAGTGTCGCAAGGAAAGCGCGCAAAGGCAGAGTGGATGAGTTGAGAGATTAAGAAGTGGTAAATTAATAAACCAGTTAACAAAAGAGAGGCTAGTTCTTAACGTCCCGAAGGTTGCTGTCAGACACTCAAATTACTCGAAATAAACCTTCGGGACGGTGCGTATACATTATTAACAAAAGAGAGACTGTCTAATAAAAAACAGTCTCTCTTTGTTTTCCAGCCAACCTGACAATTACGGCGTTGGCGTGACGGTAGCTGTAACCGAACCGCCTGATTTTGCCTTAGGCGTCGCCGTTACGCTGTTCGTTGTGGATGTCGCTGTCCCAGCTTTCGGCGTGGGGGGTGTCGTGCCGCTCTTTGTCGCAGAAGTTGCCGTCCCCTTCTTTGTCGGGGTCACCGTTCCGCCCGTTGACGTTCGAGTGGCCGTTACAGGTTTGGGAGTATTCGTAGACGTGACAACCGCTTTAAGGTGTTGTTCCGCTTCTGCTCGCATTTCGGGCGTCACCACATCTTTCTTCATGGCGAGCAAATCCTGCCAGTCTTTCACAGCATCTTTCATTTCACCGCGTTTTTCCTGGCTGAGCGCATGCCAATAAAGCGCCAGCGCGGTTTCCTCGTCTGTGTCTGCCAGCGACTTAAGCACCTCTGCCCTTACAAACGCGCTGCCAAATTTCTCCTGCAGATAATACGCGCGTGCAAGTCCGAGGCTGATCTCAAAGGATTTCTCGTCATCACGGTGAGCCTGCTCAAGGTCTTCAACAGCCTGGTCAACATTATTCAATTCAAGGTTGGCAAGCCCTCGATAAATATAAAACTTTCTCATGCCGTTGGGATTAAGCGCCTGCGCCTTGTCGAAATTATCCACAGCGGCTTTATAGTCTTTCAGTTCGTAATAAGCCCGTCCCAGCAAGGCAAATGCGCGGTCATTCCCGGTCGCATAAATAACGTAGACATTTAATGCCTCAATCGCGCGTTCATATTGTCCATTTTCAATATACAACGTACCCAGCGTTTTATAAACCAACGGGTCTGTGCTGTCGAGTGAATAAGCTTTTTCAGCGGCTACCAGCGCATTCTTTTTATCACCAAGCGCCAGGTAAGCGTCTGCATAAGCCATATACACCATGGGCGAATCAGGCATAAGTTCGCTTGCGCTATCAAGGTCAACAATGGCGGCCTTGGGGTCCTTGTGATAAAGGAAATAACGCGCGCGTTCAATATATATTTCACCAAAATTTGGATCGCGTTTGACAGCTTCATCGAAAAGGTATTCAACATTCAGACCGGGATCATCCAGTAAACGCGCGCGCGCCAAGCCAAGATAAGGTGCGCCAAAGTTCGGGTCGATTTTCAACGCATCGTTATAGGCTTTCAAAGCATTATCCGCATCGCCTTTGAAACGATAGGCATCGCCAATCAAATAATAAATATCGGCAGCGCCAGGCTCAAGCGGAATGATCAATTTCATGCTTGTGATATATGCATCCCAGTCGCCGTTTTCATATGCCGCTTTTGCAGAGCGATACTGGTCAACAGATTGCGCCGGGCGCGGTGTGTTCACGTACACGGCGGTGGGCGTATAAGTTTCGGGAAGCAACATCCATAACGGTGTGGGACCAATAAAAGGTTTTGTCGGAGCGGCAGTCGCGCCAAATATCGTGGGAGTGGCAGTGAAGGTTGGCGACGGCCCAGGCGTGTTCGTCTGTGTTGGGATTATGGTCGTTTGACGCGGCATTATAAAGCCAAACACTACCCCGGAGAACAAAGCCACAGCAATCATCACCACGCCCACAAGCCTTGTCACAGGATGCTTCGCAAGCGCCTTCAATCCTTTTTCTTTTGGCTTCTCATTTGCAAGTAGAAGTTTTTCCTCCCATGCGCGCGGACGATTCATTGAAAACGGCTGGATGGTCTCATCGGGAGCCAATGCCCCAAGCAGGACCAAACCCCGTTTCGCCGTACCACTTTCAGGGTCCAGCTTGAGCGCTGTTTGCAGGCAGTAAATGCGCTCCTTGCCATTGTCCACTGCGGCGCTTAACCAAATCCAATAGGTCGCATTATTCTGATCCGTTTTAAGCAGACGCGTGAGCAGTTCTTTGGCACGCGGTTTATCACCACGTCTCAAAGCATCCACCGCATCCTGAAACATTGTATCGTCAGGTCTATCGTCAGTCATAATTGGATTTTACCGCTTGTTGCATAAATTTATAACCTCGAAAGGCAAATCAGATTCAACAAAAATTACAATTTGATTTTTTTATGCGGCACTGTCGTAATCCATTTCATGGAATTCTTCGACTTGATATACATATACTTGCAATTTTGTATTCCGCCACAGATTTGACTTTGCGCCCATCTTGGCGCACAAATGATCAAGGAAATCTTCGGGGTCGGGAATTTTTTCCCAGACCTGCGGCAGGAATGTTGCGCGGCGAAAATCGCTTTTTAGAATGACCCCGTCCACATGCGGACGCAGTTTCACAAGCAGATCGGCGCTTGAAGAATATTCCAGCGGATGAGGAGCGGTCAAACGCGACACCTCGAGTTTGATCCTGTCCAATTCAGTTTCATCCACAGGAGGGAATCTCGGATCCTCCAGCGCGGCGGCGATGGCATGTTCGCGCACATCATCCACCAGCGGCTGATAAGCCTCCAGCGCGCCGATGCAGCCACGCAAATCGTCGTCAATGGTAAGAGTGACAAAGGATGCGCCCTGTCCACGCAAACGCGGCGTCAGGGAAGCGTCATCCAAAGGCGGAAGTTTATTTCCGCGCACGCCGCATTCCATTGCTTGGCGCGCAAGGCGCAAAAGAATTTGCTTCTCTACATCGGTCAATTGATCTGTCATGACATTACCTCCCGTAGGTCACGTTTAAAACGTGACACTACAATTGAGACAACTTCCAATACTCGCGTCTGTGATAAATCAACGGCTGTCCGTCGCCAGTGTTTTCTGCCGCAAGTACTTCCGCGATGAACAGGCTGCTATTAACCGCGTCAAACGTTTCCACCACATAACAATCAAGCCATGCCAACCCTCCGACAAGCAAAGGCGAACCGGTAACCAATGTTTGCGTTTGCAAGCCAGCAAAACGATTTTCTATATTAGGTATTTTCCCTGCAAACAGGTCCGCAATTTTGGATTGCTCCGCTGAAAGAATGGTCAAACCAAATATGCGGGATTTTGATATCAACTCATGCGTACGCGCGGACTTCTGCAAAGAGATCGTAATCATGGCAGGTTCAAGTGAAATGGACGTGAACGAGTTCACA
>DYDH01000384.1:0-1423 GCA_020717985.1 Herpetosiphon sp.
GGGATGCCCAAGGCGGATGGCGTTCTCGCCCGCATCGAGCAGGCGCTCGAGCATGTTATCCACGGCGAGGTTGCTGGCTGCCACCGCCAACACGCTTTGTCCGCTGCGCGTGATCTGGCGCATCAACTCGACCAGCGTGGTGGTTTTCCCCGTCCCAGGCGGTCCGTGAATGATGGCAACATCGTCCGCGCTCAAAGCGAATGCAACGGCTTGATTTTGCGAATCGTTCAAGTTTTGATTCAATGCCTGATGCGGCGCAACTCGTTCAAACAAAGCGGATTGTTTCGCGAGCAGCACATCCCGCAGCATGGCAAGCCGAGACGATTTCGCATCGCGCGCTTTGTCCATTGCCTGACGCTGCCGCTGACGGCCGACCTCATCTGTTGAACGGTCCAATCGAAACGTTGAGCTGGATTCGTCTGCCTCCGGCCATTGATTGAACGCCACCTGAATACTGTCCCGCTGCGCGCGGCTGACAATTCCGCGCCACCCATCTGAATTCGTATTGCCCTCTTCGGAAAGAATCACAGGGCTGCCCGTCCGCAGGCGGTTCCACGGCAGGGATAAATTTTGGTTGCGCTTGCCAAAGGTCAACAGGAACCGTCCGCCAAGCCCAGCATCTTCATCACGGATAACAAGATTGATCAGGCTGTTTCCCAAGACTTCCGCTTCGGCTGGTGTATGTCTTTCAATCTCGCGTAAGGATTCCTGTATTTCCGCCTCGGCTTCCATGTCCAATAGGCGCGCGAGGCGTGCAAAGTGTTCTTCGGGTCGTGGGTTGATCGCAGGCATGAGGAAGTTATTTTAACATTCTTTCCTGCTAAATCCTTGCGCCACGGAGACCACAAAGTTCACAGAGATTTTTTAAAGGTTTTCTCTGTGCTCTCTGTGATCTCCGTGGTTAAATCTTTTGTATATCTCCAAAGTATAATAACCTCATGCCCAAAATTCTCTACCGAGTCCACGCGGTGCAGCGCATGTTCGAGCGTGAAATATCCCCAGTCAAAGTTCGCAAGGCATTGGAAGCCGAAGATGTCATCGAAGACTATTCATCCGAAATGCCCGAACCTAGCCGACTATTGATGGGCTTTCAGGGCAAGCGTCCGTTTCATGTGGTTACCTCGGAGAATCCAGAAAAAGACGAGATTACGGTGGTTACGGTTTATTTGCCCGATGCCAATAAATGGAAAAAGGATTGTCGGAGTCGAAAGTGAGATTATTTAAACACGAAGGACACAAAGGAACACAAAGTTTTTTAGGTTTTCCTTCGTGAACTTCGTGCCCTTTATGTTTAACGGGTCTTATTTATGATTTGCCTAATTTGCAGACAAGCTGAAACTATTGACGGTTTTACCTCCATCACCTTTGAGCGGGAAGAATTTCGCTTGCTGCTTAACCATGTGCCCGCACATATCTGTCCCAA
>DYDH01000384.1:1739-2866 GCA_020717985.1 Herpetosiphon sp.
TGCGCTTGAGTTCTTTCGCCAGCAAAAACGAATTAAACAAGGATGCGCGCCTGCCAATCCGAACAACCCGCGTCATGCGAAAATCCTGGCTGAATATCCGGACGCCACGACATTGGACTGGCTTGACCGCAATCCACGTGGAAGACCTTATTCACAGGCTGAACTTTCTTCCATAAAGGAAGGCGCAAAATGAATTCATTTGGATTCTGGCTTGGTATTGCCACTCTCTTCATTATTGGATTGGGCTTTGTATGGGTGATTCGTGGTGAAAGGTATTTTGGTTCTTTGTGGTGGCCGTATGTTATGGGGACTGGAATTTTGTGCATTGCGGGTTCGCTGTTCATTTCAAATAGCTGGGCATCGGCTTTGCTTGGTGCATTGGGGGCTTCGTTGATCTGGGGTTCCACTGAATTGAAGGAACAAGCCGTGCGCGGTGAACTTGGCTGGTATCCATTTCGAGCAAAGAAAATCCTCCCTCCATTTGCGGATGTGATCAAAAAATGGAGGGCGCCGAGTTTATAATCACTGCATGAAACAGCACATCGGTTTACTCCTTCTTATTTTCCTCACAGCTTGCTCTTCTGTTCCTGTCGCAGATTCATATCCCACTCTTGATGTGGTGATCGTTCCAGACACCCCCACACCGACAGTCACGCCGCCGCCGACAGCGACACTCACACCTGAACAAACGCTTTATCCATACACCATCGAAGGTCTGCGAAAGCATAAATTTCAAAGCGGCAAAATCACCCTTGTCAAAACTTTACTTGAAACAGATGTTTTCACCCGTTACCTGATTGAATATCCAAGCGACGGGCTGACCATTACCGGCATATTGCAAGTCCCAAAGAACGGCACAGCGCCGTTTCCCGTCATCGTCATGAATCACGGATTCTTTTCACGCACCGTTTACTCCTCGGGTGACGGCACGGATCGTGCCGCAGAATTTCTCAACCGTCGTGGCTATCTTACCGTTTCATCGGATTACCGCACTTGGGCCGATGCTGAATCGGGTGAGAGTTTGTTTTATTCAGGACTTGCCATTGATGTGATCAATTTGATGAACGCGCTTCCGTCTTATCCGCAGGCCGATGTAAAGCGCATTGGCATGTGGGGGCACAGCATGG
>DYDH01000385.1 GCA_020717985.1 Herpetosiphon sp.
GAAGATTTTTAAAGGTTTTCCTTTGCGGACTTGGCGCTCTTCGCGGTAAAACTTCTTTTGGCCTGTCCAAGTTTGAGCAAGGAGTGTGCGCCATGAAAATGATGATCGCCATTTTACGGGATGTGGACTCTGACCCCGTCACGCGCGAACTGACCGCCGGTCATTTCCGCGTCACGCGCATCGCCTCGACCGGAGGCCTGCTGCGGCGCGGCGTGACCACCCTGCTGGTGGGCGTGGACGACGGGAAAGTGGACGCCGCCATCCAGGTGTTAAAGGATACGTGCTGCCCTGCCCCTGAGGGCGAGAAACGCGCTACTATATTCGTGGTGCCGGTGGAGAGGTTCGAGCAGGTGTAGAGGAATGGGAAAATAACTATGGCATCCACTTATCCATTTGACCTTTCCCGTATGATCGAAATTTGCGGCCAAAATGACGTTTCGATGGTTGGCATTTTTGGCTCGATGGCGCGCGGGGAAGCGAAGAAGAAGAGCGATATTGACCTGCTCGTCCGCTTTTCGAAACGCAAGAGTTTACTGGCTGTTGTCAGGCTGGAGCGCGAACTTTCCGAGGCGCTGGGCCGGAAGGTAGACCTGCTGACCGAAGGCGCGCTCAGTCCCTACCTGCGCGAGCGGATTTTGAAAGAGATGAGGGTAGTGTATGGAGAAGGATGACACCATCTACCTGCGCTGAAACAGCAGGTATCGCAAATTCTGAAGGATTACGGGCAAGGATAACTGGACAACCCATGTCAACCAGAGATTGCCCAAGTATTTTGTGACATCGGTGGAGAGGTTCGAGCAGGTGTGATGCAACGTCGTCTATAAGCTGTTACGAAGTGCCATGCAGTGGCATACGATCCGCTTATACGCGAGTTAGGCGCTTATTCAAAAATTTCTAATTAGGAGAAGGATAATATGGAAACCATAATTGATGTACGGGATACAAGCATTCCAGATGGTGTTGCCAGTCTTGTGGAGCAGTTACCCATATCTGCAAATCTTGGGGAGAAAGATATGACAATTATCTTTAAATTTCCAGGAGTGTATGTTTACCAAACAGGGCTTGTATTACTGGCTACTTGGCGGAAGACTCTACCTAATCATATAAAAGTGCGGATAGATGACACCCTATGTCAGGAAGCAACAAAGAGGTTGCTAACGAATAGCGGCTTTCGAGAATTGATGGAAGGTAACGTTGAAATACCAAGCAAGATTCACTATCATCCAGGGAAGGTTCCTCTCCAACCCATTCTGCGTGGATATAATACCGAGAAAGCAATAAGTAGCATCGTTGATATTTTTAATGATTATGCAAAAGAATGGATTGACATGAAAGCTTTTGGAGTATTGTTAAGTGAGTTGTGCGAAAATTCTTTTGTGCATTCCAATTTTGAGACACCAGGATATATTGCGGCAAATTTACATGAGAACACTGGTAAATGTGAGATTGCAATAGCAGATTCGGGTATAGGAGTTTTGAATAGTTACCTTGAAGGCACAAATGAAGAGGCGAAACAGCGTATCCAAAGTGGAGCTTGCGCTATTGAACTCGCTGTAGATGGACTAAGCTCATCAAAACCTACGCCTATGCCTGGAACCTTCCCATCATATTACGGTTTTGGCCTTTTCATCGTACGTCGGCTAATTGAAGAGAATCTTGGGCGGTTAACAATTATTTCTGGGAAAGATTGGGTAAATTTTGAAAAATATCAAAAGAATCGCGGCTCAATAAGTAGACCTTGGAATGGAACATTTGTTGGCATATTAATCAACATTGAAAATCCATTACCTCTAGCAGAGATTTACGACGAGGGAAGCAATTTTCTCGTTGCATCTGATAAATTTGAGTCTGCCAAGCAACCACCTGCCAAACAAAAAAAGGTTGATTTAGCACAATATGGCACTAGATTGCTTACAAGAGAGATTGGCGCTCCTATTCGCGCAGATATAGCAACAATATTGGCTAGTGGCGCTAGAGTTGAAGTAGATTTGTCAGGCATTGAAGACTTAACTCCATCTGTTGCCGATGAAGTTTTTGGTAAATTAGCTGAATCTTTGGGGAAAGAACGATTTGAGCAGGTAATAACCTTCGTCGGTGGTAACCCACTCCTTCCACGGTTAATCAATTTTGTCATTAGTACACGATTATCAAAACCAATAGAAACTGACAGCGCCTAACCCCGGCAAGTCGGACAGCGGCTCCGCCAAGAAAACGCAAAAAACGCCTCTGCAGGAAATCGAGTTGGCAGTCCGCCGCAAAGAAGAATACCTGGCAAGGAGAAAAAAGCAATGAGTGACGTAAAAGAATATATCCAAAAACGCGCCGCGCGAGACGCAGAATTCGCAGAAAACTTCGACGCCGGCTATGCCGATTTCAAGATCGGCGTCATTCTGCGCCAGGCCAGAGAATCAGCAGGTTTGACCCAGGAAGAAGTTGCCCGCAGACTTCGGACCCAGAAATCCGCCATTTCACGGATCGAAAACCATGCCGACGATGTACGTCTTTCTACGATACGACGCTATGCAGATGCAGTTGGCGCTAACTTTCAAATCAGGGTGGCCCATTCGCAGAAATCGTAGATCTCAAGTTGGTTGTCCTGCAAGAGCAGGCCTGTTTCTCTGAGGAGGAAAAATGAAACGCTCACATCTAATTCTCGTTCCATTGCTGGTCGCGGTGCTGACGCTCGCCTGCCTGGGGGGAGCGACCGTCACTCCCGCCTCCAATCCCGATGACCAGGTGGCCACCTGGGTGGCCCAGACGCTCCAGGCCATCCCG
>DYDH01000105.1 GCA_020717985.1 Herpetosiphon sp.
AATCTTTTGGCAAGTCCACGGAATTAGACACTCTCCAATGCAAACAATCCATAAAACTGCTGATTGCAGTTTTATTTGTTGTTCTTCTACCTCCTTGGTTAGTTTATAAGTAGGCACAGATTCCAATTTCGCCCCCAAAGGATGAAAATTTTGTGGTAGAACAAACCACTTACAGTTTATCCAGTGAAAAGCAAACTAATCCGGGAGAGCATTTTGAATCGATTAATAACAGACATGCGGAAAATTAGACCGTATCTTCTATTTACTCTCATCCTCACGGTTGGGATAACAGCCCGTTTATGGGATTTTGGAGTCATGCCGCCCGGTGTCAATGTGGACGAGGCCTCCATCGGCATTGAAGCCTACGACTTGTATAAATTTGGGATTGACCGAAACGGTGAATCTTATCCCGTTCATTTAATCTCATGGGGCAGCGGACAAAATGCGCTTTACGCATACATGCTCATTCCTTTTATTGCATTGAATGGTTTGAATGCGGTTTCAATTCGACTGCCCATGTTGTTATCGGGGATTCTATCCCTGCCATTGATGTACTTTGTTGGCAGAAGATTGATCGGGGAAAAATTTGGTCTGATTGCCATGTTCTTTATGGCAGTCTCGCCCTGGCATATTATCAACTCGCGCTGGGCTGTTGAATCGAATATCCTTCCATTTTTTCTCCTGACGGGATTCGCATTTTTACTTTTTTCAAATCAAAAAAATTATTGGTTTATCTTCGGGTGCGTATTTTTTGCCGCATCCTTATATGCGTATGGAACGGCTTATGTGGGTGTGCCAGTTTTTCTATCCCTCACCATTCCCGTTTTAATTTGCACAAAACAGATCACGATCAAACAGGTAATCACAGGGTTGATCGTTTTTTTCTTACTTGCCCTGCCGATTGCATTATTTGTCATTATCAATACATTCCAACTCAATGCAATTCATTTGGGACCCATCACCATTCCGCGTATGCCTGTGCAGGCGCGTTACGAAGCGATGGCAGCCGTCTTCGGCGGACATCCCCTGCAGGCGATGTCCGAGAATATTGGCATCATGTCCAAACTGCTTTGGTCACAGGAGGATGCCTATCCCTGGAATTCTGTGAGACCGTTTGGGTATTTTTACAAGATTACATTTCCATTCGCTGTCATCGGTCTTCTGTTGACGATTCCCCTTGGGGCGAATCGTGAAAGGAAAGTCGAGCGCTGGCTTTTGCTGGCGTGGATGACTGCCTCTGTTTCGATCGGCATTATCCATCCGACGAATCTGACCCGCCTCAATTTCATCTTCACTCCCATTCTGCTTTGTATCGCGCTTTTCGTCTTTGAATTGGACAAGCGCATTAAATATTTGCTTCCAGTCACGGCGCTGGCCTTGTCCATTGGATTTGTGCTGTTTACGCAGGCATATCATGGGGATGAGTATCGCAAACGGGCTGGCGGCGTATTCAACTCTGGACTTATCCCCGCTGTCGAGTATGCGACCGCCAATAGCGCATCTTCGATCTGTTTTACCGAATCAGTTTACTCTTCCTACATTTATGTTTTATTCACTCAACGGATGCACCCGTCGGAATATATCAATGACATCGAGTGGCTGTACCCCAGCGATCCAGCCGACCCGGCCCGCACTCCGCGTGAGATCGGACGATACCACTTCCGCCTCGCAGATTGCACCGCAGTCCCCGATGCTGTCTATATTCTGTTGCAGAAGGAAACCCCGCCGAATGAAAATGTCAAATACAGGTTCAAAAAGTTTGATAAATTCGAAGTCTATTTGCCCAGGAAATAAACACACTACCTGATTACCTTACACTCTTAAAAAATCGGGACGCAGATGAACGCTGAAAACGCTGATTCTGATTGCTTTTTTCGGAAGTATCCTCAAAAAATCTGCGTCCATCTGCGTTTTCAGCGTCCAAAAACCAAAGTGTAAGGTAATCAAGCCTCCGCTATCTGATGTACGGAGCGGAATTTTCCATGATGGTGAAAAGCAGGGCGGCGTTGTTCAGCATCAACAACAATAGGAAGGCGATTAAGATTCCCTGAAACCATTTGTGGACGAGAAGTTTTCTCCACGAGATGCCCAGGAGCAGAACGACGGCGTATGTCCAGTTTGGGGAATAAAGAAAGAGTTCCTTGCCATACCTGAGATGCACCAGCAAGTTGAACAGGACGCATCCCAACAGCGAAAGCGTTAATTTTATGTTTTGGGATTTGAAATCCTTGACGAAAAAAATTCCCGCAAGCGCCAAGAAAGCGAACCATGTCCAGCCGGTGACAGATTCGAGCGGCGTGTGATACGCGCTGATCTTGTAATCTTCTGCGCGATAAAATCGGAATTGGGTAAAGGGTATATCCTTGTTGGAGAGCAGCGGCTCTGGCGCGGCAATATTGTTGAAGAGGAATGCGCGAGTCAGCGCCTGCGCGCGGTTGAGCGAAACTGCGCGGACGTTTTGCTCCTCCGCAAAAAAACTGGTTGGGACAAAAAAGTAAGGGCTGGCATTCGGATAGAACAGGTTGCTCACCAGTGTTAATGAAACCACCAACGCAACGACAACAAATATATATTTGATCGTGGATTTTACATCAGGCTTTGAGCCAAACAAGGCGATCACGGTCTGCGCGAAATTCGTGAGCGTAAAGCCCATGGTCACCACACCCACCGAGATCAGAAGTGGCAGGGACTGATTTTTTCTTTGAATGAGTACGAAAAATAGAAGCGTTGCAACCGCTAAAAATATATACGTTTCGATCAGCGAGCCAAAAATCAAGTGAGAAGTTGAAATGCCGAGCAGAAAAGCCATGATCAAAGCCGGCACAGCGTTTTGAAATACTTCCTTCAAGAACATCCACGCAAGAAAAACACAGGCGGCTCCGGCAAACGCCGTAAGGATAATGGCGGCAAAATATACATCGCCGTGCAAAAACAGGGAGAGCAGATTCACGCTCGGTCTGAGGATTAACAACGCAAGCGGATGCACCGACCGCCAGTAGAAATCCTGCCAGTGGCCGGTTGTCAATCGGAAACGCCAGATGAATCCGTCTGAGTCGAAGAAGATGTCGTCCACATCAAAGCCGTGGGAATTCAAGACAGAGCCGATCAATAAATACAATCCGAAGAACGAAGCTGAAAGGGATAAGCCCGATAAATTCTCCTGAATAAAAATGATGAATTTATTTTGGCTGAGGACGCGATATAAAGCAGGCTCCCGCAGACGAGATAAATTCCATGCCAACCAGGGGAGGGACAGGACGCTGATGGCAAGAAATAAATTAATTTCCCGGTCTTCAAGCAGGAATAAATTCGCGTTGAATAGCGTGAGGAATTGTAAGCCCATGCGAAATATCAGCGCCTGAAAAACAAACACAAGCACAAATAAAGATGCGGCGATGCAAAAGGCTGAGGCATCCTTTTGCATGGAGTCTTTCAACCTGCCGATTGTGTAATAAAAGAACGCGCCAAATATCAATTGCGAAAAAACGGTCAGCAGGGCGAGCATGTAAAGTTCAGCATAAAAGTTGCTGAGAAAACCAGTCACAAAAAACGCGGCGATACTGGCGAAAAACAAACTCAAGAATAAACGGGAATGTTCTTTTGCTTCGATGCTCTTTTGAAGAAACGGCGCGGCGGGAAGTACCACCGCTGAAAATATCGTGGACAGGGAAATGAAATTAGCAAATGTCAAAAGGAGAGAACCTGCGAACATTGAGGCGCAGAGAATACCTGCCGCTAAAAACGCAAGGATCAGGGTGGATAACTTCGAAGGGTTGGATATTTGCCCCCATAATTTCCCGGCGTAATTAAGCAGAAAAAACGCAACACAGGTCAATGCCAAAGCAGGGACGGCAACAAGGAAGAATTTATCCAACAGGGTGTAAGTTTCATCGCTAAAATATGGGAATGCAAATGCAAAAGCAAGCGACAGCCCGATTAAAAAACTTAAGATGGGTTTCAATATAATTGATAAAAAAAACTTCATGGACTTAATTCCTTATTGCAGGTTGTGTTTCATGCCGCACATGGCAAGTCCCCTACACTAAACAGGGAAAACCAGCAATATTTCCAAAATATGTAGCACAGATTAATTGACAACTCTGGTATCAACCACCCTGACTGTAGAACGGCGCAATCGTTTCAAGGATAAACTTGATAAATTGGATCTGGTTATAGGCAAGCAGGATCAAAAACACCAGCAATGCACCTTGAAACAAACGGTTCTTTGCCAGCGGAGCCAGGGATAGCCCGACAAAGAAGATCAATGCGTATGCCCAGTCGGGTGAATACAGGAATGGTTCCCATCCATACCCAAGATGCAAAATAAAATTAAACAGCAGGCTAAGGGCAAATGCAACGGAAAGATCCGCTTTGCGGGTGCGGATGAGATTCAACAGGAAGAACACACCCGACACAAAAAGCAGAATAACCCAGGTTGCGACGAGAATATTGCCCAGCCCATTATAGGAACTGTAAGAATATAACTCAGGCGTGACCTTGAAGAAATTAAAGTACGGAAGCCACGCGCCCACTTCCTTTCCAAATACAAAAGGTTTCGGCGCGACTATGGTGTACAGCAGGATCGTGCGCACAATAAGAATCACACGCCCAATTGCCTTCCACGATGGTCCCTGAAAGATGGAAAGGGAAAAGTCACTCTCAATTTGGGCATCTGATGGCAGAAAGAATAACCTGCTGGATGGATACCATGTGGCATGGATGAGACTGATCACAATGCCGAGAGAGAGCGTTAAAGCCGTGAAACGAAAAATTTTCATAAAAAAGACCCTGAAAGTTTTTTTCGTTTCACCGGATTGTTCAGGATGAAAAACCTTTAAGACCTGAATAACCACAAAACCAATAAAATTTTGAGCGAAATTCGTGAGTGTGATGCCAAAAGTGATAAGGCTCATTGTTACAGGCGCGAATAGGGAATCTGTGCGGTTTTGAAGTACCAGAACAAAACCGATCAGCGCGGCGGCGGAAAAAATATATGTTTCAATGACTGAGCCAAAAAAGAAATGAGAGGTGCTTAAGCCAAGCAGCGATGCGACCAGCAATGCATATATGGGATTTTGGAACTGGCGTTTGATAAATACCCACGCCATAAATACGCACAGCGCGCCTGCAAGTGTGTTGAGAAGAATCGCGGAAAGTGTTGGAGTTGGCGTGAATAGATTAAGCAGCCAGCCAAGCGGACGAAAGATGAAGTACGCGAAGGGATGCGGCGCGCGCATTTCCAGCAAATACCCATTCGGTGCGGCGATGCGCTGCATCCATGGGAAGTTATCGGCATCGAGAAAATTATCTGTGGTGTCACTATTTGCAAAGTTAAGCTGTAAGCCAATAAATGTGTATGCGGCAAAAAAAAGCAGCGCCAGCACAATGCCGGGCGCATGTTCACGAAGCAAGGATGAAATAGCGCCGCCGTTGTATTGAAATTTCGCCATCGGCGCATGTAACACGCCAGATCCAATGCGGGTTTCCCAAAGCGAAAAGATCAAATATCCCAGTGCGGCGGCTGGAAAAACAATTAGAAGTATTTGATCCAGGGTCGGGCGTTCCAACCAATTAAAAAACAAAATGTTGAACGCAAAGGAAGTTGCCAGCGCGAGCAGGGTGGTGAAGAAAAGTCTAAGGGACAGATTCATTTTTGAACGGGAACAGGCTCGGGGTGCGTCAGGCAGCGGCGAGGTATGGGTTGAGTCCACGCAGGATGACAAGGATAAACCATCCATTATTGACCATCAGCATTAAGACAAAAACAGCCAGTACAACTTCGACCCAGCGGCGTTCCGCAAGTTCTGCAAAAGCAAGCGCGACAAAGAATATCAGCAGGTATGTCCAATAGGGGGAGTAGAGGAAGAGTTCCGTGCCGTAATTCATGTGGAGGAGAAAGTTGAAAGCAACGCTTGCAAGCAAGCCCAGCATGAGTGGTGTGTGAATTGAAGAGCGCAAGTTTTTGAAAAAGTAGATAAGCGAACCTGCAAGCAAAGTCAGCCAGAGTCCAAGCGGCGCATATGCGAGTCCGTGATACCAGGCATAGAAGAGGTCTTTATAATTAAAGGTCTCGTAGGTAATAATGGGGTCCCTGTTTTTGCTGTCAACGCGTTCAAGGGGTTTTGGCGCTACAACGCCGTAAAGAAAAACGACGCGCCCAACTGCGCCAACCCTTTCCACTACGCGCTCTGTCGGGCTTGAGTAGACGGGCGCTGAAAAGCGTCCTTCAAAAGCAAGGTCTGCGGGAACGAAGAAGAAGGTCTGGTTACCCGGATAAAGCACGCTGACAAACGCGGTAAGCACGATACTTGTTGCAAGCACAATCACGCCATAATATACAAGCCGCCAGAAGCCGAACTTCTTAAAGAATAAGCCGATCATGCTTTGAGCGATGTTGGTGACGGTAACGCCAAACACAAGCAAACCCGCCGGTACAAGCACCGCGAATCGTTTTTCATCGGCTTGAATGAGGAGGAAGAAAAAGATAAGCGAGGTCATTCCGAACGCATAGGTTTCGGTCAGTGAGCCAAAGAGCAAATGCGCGGCGGTCGAGCCAAGCATGATCGCAAATAGAAATGCGTAAGCGCTTTTTTGTGTTGCGCGTTTGACGAACATCCACGCCATGAATACACATAATGCATTCATCACGGCGACGACGATCATGGGACCAAGATACCATTTTTCAGCCAGAAACAGGCGCACAAAACTGACCAGGGGACGCAGGGTAATTAATACAAGCGGATGTACCGCACGATTCACATCATGACCTTCGGGATAACCGAGAATGGACATCCACGGGCCGGCATCGGCTTCAAAGATCACACTGTTGAGGCTGTACATGGGATGATTGAGGGCGCGCGCGAGTACAAGGTTGATGAGGAAAAAAAACGCGCTTGCATAAATACCCGGCAAGTTACCTTTTATAAAAACAAAGAGCCGTGTTTGCTTGAAAGACTGGTAATATCCGCGTGCTTCAAATTGTTCCAACAGGGGAATGCCCCATGCTCCTCCGACTATTACACTTGAGAGGAACATGCCAAACCACTCAGGGGGCATTTGAATATATGCCGCTGAAAACATGGCCGGATATTGTAAACAGCCGTAAATAATTGCCGCAAGAAAGATTGGCAGGACTGCGGCGAAAAACACACCTATGGGGTTGCTCAGGAAGCCGTCACGAAGTGAATGAGATGCGCGGCGCACGAGATAATATCCGGCAATGCTCCCCACAATGGTGGATGTCACGGAAAAAGTGATTATGTCGAATCTGCCTTTAAATACACTGCCTAAAAAACCCATTGTTGCATAGGTAAAGAAAACGCTCCACAAAAAGCCAAGGAAATAATGCCACATTGAATGTGTGGAGCGCATCCGCTCGACAGCGGGGACGGCGGGGAGCATGAATGCAAACAACACAATCGCAACTGCGCCCATGCCAAGGTAATACACGCGCGAAATGGCTGAAGGCAGTACAAACACAACCGCGCCAAGCGCAGCCAATACGCCAAATATGCCCAGGATGGCGATTTGTCTTTGTGTGAGCCATGCCCAAAATTTAGGGTATGCCTGGAAGAGGAGGAAGGCGATTGCAAGTGTAGGCACCGCAACTAAAAAGGCGCGATCCAGGTTGGTTTTATATTGGGAATAACCAAAGAATATCACTGCCGCAGAAAAGCTGGCGATAAATGCGATGAACAGACTAGCCCCCGCTCGAAATAAGAATTGCAATAATTTCATTCGGTTATCTCCTGAAAAATTCCATATATCATGTAACAGACCCTAAAGGTTTTCGGCAACCGTGTTGACTGAAATGGTGGCGCTGCACTTAAACGTGGAGACTTTCGGCAGGTGAAAAAAACATCCGCTAATCTGCGCTAATCGGCGCGAATTTGGGTTTTGTTCGCGAAAATTCGCGTAGATTGGCGGACAAAATATAAACCACGCTTAACGGTAGCCCTACCACTGAAATGGAAACCTTTAGGGGCTGTTTCTTGTCTACTTCAATGAACGCGCGAGTTCGAGGAATTCAGTCCATTCCTCTTCGAAGAAATGCACGGTGACATTATTCAACTCGACGTGGTAGGTGACTTCGCCATCCGGTTCTTCCGCTTTCCATGCGATGAAATTTTCGGTCTCTGCGATGGTATCGGTACGTGGTTCGTTACTGCTATTGCTCATGGGATTCTCCTGGGGTTATATGGATTTGTTAAATTAAAATGGCGCTGGTGCGCTCATTGCATTCAAAAATGTAAAGGGACGATCACTTTTCTTTATTGCGATTCAGGCTGAGGGTACGAAAGAAGCGGCGGATCGAAACGAGAATTCTTGACCCGGGCGGGGGGGGAGATTGATGAATCTCCGCTTCGGGCCATGGATCCAAATCCAGCATTTTCCGCATGGTGTATTTCCACAAGAGTGTGGCGGTGGCAAGGATCGGCGCGGCTACAACGACGCCAAGCAAGCCAAACAAGTTTGCCGCGACAATCGCCGCCACGAGGACTGCGGCGGGATGCACTTTGAGCGCGTCGGAAAGAATGCGCGGGGAAACAATATTATCAAATATCTGGTCAATGATAAGCGCGATGATCAGGACGAGCAGGGTGTAATAGAAAGGTGAGAGATTGAAGAGTTTGAATACTTGAAAATAGGAAACGAGGACAAGCACTGTCCAATTGATGGCGGGTCCTACGTAGGGAACAAAGCGCGCAAGCCCGGCGAGGAATGCCAGGCTGAGGGCATAATGCACACCCAACACACTGAGTACAATCGAGTATACAGTGATGGCCAGGAAGAAAATGATCATCTGCCCGCGCAGAAATGCGTTCCATGTGCGACCCAATTCACGAGTGAGGCGCTCAAAGTCGTGAGTGTAGCCTGGGAAATCCATTGGCACAAGCTGACCGCGCAAACCGCCGCTTTCTGCAAGTACGAAGTATGAAACAAGAATGACAAATAATGTCCAGCCGAGGAAGTTGGCCGCGCTTCCGGCGATTGTGCTAAGCAATGTGCCGGTGCGGCTTAATAATGGCTGCACCATGCCAAGCACCTGACTACTAAATGCTTTTAGGTCCAACGCGCTGAAATCCACTGTGAATGGACCAAATTGATAGACCTTGCCTGATACGCTTGCGATGAGTTGGGGCAGGGTTGTAATTGCATCCTGTACGATGGTGACCAAACTCTGCACTTGTTGCGCCAGCCCTACTCCGCCAAGCGTAAGCAAGCCAAGCAGCAGGATAATGACGATGACATAGATCACGGCGACAGAAGCGTTCCAGGAGAAGCGCAATTTCCGTTGGAGAAAACTCGCGATGGGATGAAATAAATAAGCCAGCAAAAGCGCGATCAGCAACGGGCTGATAATGAATTGAAATTTAACCAGCAATGCGCCGATGATCACTACAATGGTAAGCGCGATGACGAGTTTTGTGTTTGTGCCCCAGGATGGGGATGTTGGGTTTTGTGATTGGGTCATGAAGGCCGTTCCATTCCAAGTATACACGTTCTGAAGGTTGAGCAGAGCCTGCTTTGATTCTATCAAAGATGGATGATTTTACAACATTAAACAAAAAACCCGCGAGTTTGGCTCGCGGGCTGCGGGTGAAGATTAATTAACAACCGGGAATGAAAGGGAAGAAGGTACACCAGCGGTACGTGGCATCAATCCACCAGAAGAAGCTGACGCAAAGGCAAAGGAACAGGAACACACCTCCGCCGATAAAGATGGGCGTCAAGTTTGTCTTTTTTGCAGGTACACCTGAATAAACAGGAGCCGGGGTGTAGACAGGAGCAACAACATGTTGTACTGGCGGCGGGGCTACCCGCGCAGCGTGCCGCGGAGACGCCATGGTTGCGCCGGGATCCATATTGATCGCATCATACATCAATACAATTTGCTCTCCGAGAGAGACAACATCGCCAGGCTTAAGAACCACTGGTCCCGCAAGGCGCTGCCCATTTACGAATGTGCCGTTGGTAGAGCCAAGGTCTTCAAGCACATACTTGCCGCCCTGAAATGAAAGACGGGAATGTTTACGGGAAATTTCGGCGTCGTTGATTGCAACACTATTGGATGAGTCACGACCAATGATCAACTGGTCCCCCTCAAGCGGGAATGTCACGCCTGGTGTGGGTCCTGACCGCATAACGAATTGAAATTGAGCCATCTTTTTCCTCCGAAGATAAAAAAAGTTAAATTCGCCTTAGTGTACAATTTTCGGGCGAAAAAGTCAAATTGTTATTTCGTGTTTATTTTTTTGATCCGTCAATATCTTCCGCGCGAGGTTGAGTTTTGCCAGTATAAGGCAGAAACACAGAGAAGACCGTCCCCACGCCGACCTTGCTCTTCACTTCGATCCGCCCGTCATGCCCGTTGATAATTTGTTTGCAAATGGAAAGTCCCAGTCCGGTGCCAGCCACGCGGGATTCGTGTTCGCGCACGCGAAAGAATTTTTGAAACAAATGAGGCAGGGATTCGTCGGGAATACCCAGTCCTGTGTCTTGAATATATAAGGCAATTTCCTTTTCAGCCACTTCCGCGCGCAGCATCACAGTTCCATTGGGACGATTGTATTTGATGGCGTTACTCAGTAAATTCAACAGCACTTGTTTTATCTTGTCGCGGTCTGCGTTGAGCAAGGGCAGTTCTTCGGGTGATTCCACGCGGATTTGAATATTGTTTTCCAGCGCCTTTGAAGACATTACATCCTTGCATTCGTAGAATAGGTCAACGACGCTAAAGCGTGTTTTTCGAAATTGCACGCGACCCGACTCAAGCCTTGCAAGGTCAAGGAAGGAGGATGCCAGCGCATTGAGACGCATCGTCTCGCCATGGATATTATTGATGATCTGGTCACGCTGTTCGTGGGACATTTCAGGCCGCAGGAGCAAATACGTGGCTGTACTGAGAGACGATAACGGTGTGCGTAACTCGTGGACAAACTCTGAGATCAAATCTGACTGCTGGAATAAGCGCGCATTCTCAATGGCTACCGCGGCCTGTGCGCCAAGCACCAGTAACATCGATTCGTCGGTATCGGTAAACTTGCCTTTGGGTTTGTTCAACGCCTCCAGCACGCCGACGATCTTATTCTTGGTTACCAATGGAATGCCGAGGATCGATTCCGTCGAGAACCCTGTTGTTTCTTCCACGCTTGAAAAAAACCGCGGATCCTTGTGCGCGTTTGTGATGCGTACAGTCTGGCGGTTATTCACGATCCAACCCGCAATGCTTCCATCCAATGGGACGACGATACCACGGCGTGTGGATTCATCCATATTCGTTGCCACCTGGAAATACAACTGGCGCGAGGTATCATCAAATAATAGAATGGATGCGGCTTCCGCGCCGCTGATCTCCGCTGCGGCATGTACAATGCGCGAAAGGAGAATGTCCAGGTCCAGGGTGGAAGCCAGATCACGCGCAATATCAATCAAACGGCGATAGCCATCCAATCGTTCAGTTTTTACTTCAGCCATTTAATACTTTCTCCACAATCGCTGGAATGACCACTGCCACGTCTTCCGAGATCACCACATCTGCGCGGACATTTATATAGGTCTGCGCGTTGTTGATAATGATCAGGTGCGCGCCGCGATCCAATGCCTGCATGGGCAGCCCAGCCACAGGTAAAACTTCCAATGAAGAACCCACCACCAGCATCAGGTCGCATTGGCGAGCTTCGCGCTGCGCCTTGAACCATGCCGCTTGCGGCAGCTGTTCGCCAAACAGGATGACATCAGGTTTAAAGATGTGTCCGCATTTTGGGCAGCGGGGAATCCTTCCGTTTTCAACAAATGTATCAAGGTGAAGCGCGGCCTGCGCCTGATAATAACACTGGGTGCATGTTAAAGTCTGCATGGTTCCGTGCATTTCTATTACATTTTTTGACCCCGCTTTTTGGTGAAGCATGTCTATATTCTGGGTAATAATGGAATGTATGCGCCCCGCTTTTCCCAACTCTGCCAAAGAAAGATGCCCAGGGTTGGGCTGGGCATTATATATCTGACTCGCCAATGGGCGAAACCATTGAAAGAATCGTTCCGGCGCCGTGCGAAAGGTGGTGAGCGAAGCCACTTCCATCGGCTCATCGTGTGACCATAAACCTGTCCCAGTGGAGCGGAAATCGGGTATCCCTGATGGAGTGGAAAGCCCGGCGCCCGTCAACGAGACAGCATGTTTCGATTGGCGGAATAAATCCGCGGCAAAATCAATCGCTGCCTGCGTCTGAGGGGAAAAGGAACTCATCGCGTCTTTTCACGCTCAAGGATCGTATCTGCGAACTTAAGGAATTGCTGGGAAGTCATATTGGTCGGTTGACAAATCACGGCTGGTGTTAATAAACGGGTTGCCTGCAAGAATACCTCGGGAGCAGGTGTGAGTGTGGCGGCAACCGAATGCCCCAGTTTTTCCTGCACCTGCGCCAGTTGCATTTGCGCTTCGCTGCGTATGCGATTGTTCAACACCACACTAATGCTCTTGCGATCGATTTTCAGATCAGCAATATTATCAATCAAAAGTCTGGTATGTTGAATGGTGCCCGGCACGCCTTCAATCACAATAATGCGCTCACTACACATTGGCAGGATCTTTTGCACAAAATCCGGTAATCCATTGCCCAGGTCCAGAATAACGAAACGGGCCAGCGTGGAAAGACGGGCAACCAGTGTTTCATAGTTCTGCACTTGCGAGGTCAGAGTTACATCGCGCGGATTCTCGGAGGCAAGCAAAAGTTTTAATCCAGAGTTGTGCGGGGTGAGGGAGGATGCCACTTTTTCGCGTGTTATTTCCGCTACAGTTCCCTGCAAAAGTTCGGTCAATCCTTTTTGATTTTGATACCCAAAATCCACGCCCATCGTGCCTTGCCCAGGTATAAATTCGGCTAGGATCACATCTGATTGTGTACGGGAATAAATACTCGCCGCCAAATTGGATGCCACTGAGGAAACTCCCAACCCACCGCGGGCGGAAAGCACGCCGATCACATATCCGTGATGTTCATGCGAAGCAGTGACGGTTTCATCCGGTTCCTGTTCCTTTTGTGCGGAACGCGCGAGCAATGCCTTTACATGCGCCTGTAATTCTGTGGGATGTGTGGGCTTGGTGAGATAATCATCTGCTCCAACTTCAAACCCAGTCACTTTATCGTCCAGCTGTGTTTTTGCCGTGAACATTAGAATTGGAACGGTCAGCGTGGTGGGGTTTTTTCGCAAGCGGCGTGCAACTTCATAGCCGTCCATATCGGGCATCATCACATCCAAAAGGATCAGGTCCGGGCGTTCTTCCAAAGCCTTCGCCAGACCTTGTGAGCCGTTTGATGCGGCGCTGATCTCATAGCCCTGTCTTTGCAACATTAGCCCTACAAGCCTTAATGTGTCTACGTCGTCGTCAATAATCAGGATTTTTTCTGCCATATTTTCCTCTGTTAATAAATACAGTCTAGCATGTCTAATTATAACGGACAAGTTCTAGTATTTCATTAAATATAAGCTGGATTGCCAATCCGGCTTATATGGGGATTCCCCTCAAGATTTCCGAGTCTGCGCTGACAACCTTTGCCCGCACATTTAACATCCCATTAACAGATAAAATTCCCTTTATGGTATATTCCCGTCAATGCCTGAAACAATTTTGATCGTTGAAGATGAACTCTCTCTACAGGAGACACTTGCCTATAACCTGAAAAAAGAAGGTTATACGGTGGAAACTGTTGGGGATGGACGTGCCGCGCTCGAATCTGCGCGGCGTTTGAAACCTGACTTGATCGTGCTCGATATCATGCTCCCCGAAATGGACGGCTTTGAAGTGGCGCGTATTCTTCGCAAGGAGATGTCCACAGCCATTTTGATGCTCACGGCACGTGATGATGAAATTGACCGCGTGGTGGGACTCGAAGTTGGCGCCGATGATTACATGAGCAAGCCATTTTCGATGCGTGAACTGTTGGCGCGCGTCAAGTCACAGCTCAGGCGCGCGCGTTTGCTTCGCGAGGAAATGGGCAAATCCAAAGATGCAGATACGCCGCATGAAAAATTAACTTTTGATAACCTCATCATTGACCTTACCCGCCGTGAGGTGCTCCTCAATAATGAGCCGATTCAGATCAAGCCGAAAGAATATGAACTGCTGCTCTTCCTCGCCGAACACCGCCGTCAGATGCTTTCACGTGAATTTATCCTTGAACGTGTGTGGGGCTGGGATTTCATCGGCGACAGCCGCACCGTGGATGTGCATGTCCGTTGGCTGAGACAAAAGATCGAAGCGGATTCGTCCAGCCCAACGCGCATTGTTACTGTGCGTGGCGGGGGATACAGATTTGAAGGGTGAGCGAATGTTGCGTGTTCCGTAATTCACGCAACACGGATTAAGATACATGAATCAACTATTCCCATACCTTGCAATCATTTTTCTTTTTGTCGCTGCGTGGTTTGCGTGGCGATATTATGATTTAAAACGACGGGTGGATGAATATGCGCGGCTTGTGCGTATTGCGCCAGAAACACTTCCCACTGACATAAAACAAATTGAAAACCTGTCGAATGCAATTGCTTCGCTCAAAACGACCTTTGACCTTCAACTTTCGACCTTAGACTCTGATAACGCGCGTCTCTCTACCGTGCTCGAACAACTCACCGACGGTGTGATTATTGTGGACGCGAATGGATTTATCCAGTTTGCAAACCCTGCCGCGCAAAAACTTTTTGAGATTTCGGATGCGCCTGGGCACAGTGTCACTGAAGTCGTCCGCAACCATCAACTGGTGGATGCGTGGCGGCGTTGCCAGCAAACGAATGAAATGCAAAGCGAGTCTGTTGAATTGCCCTCGCGCCACCAATTTTTGCAACTGATCGCCATTCCCGACACCCACGCAAGCGGAAGCCTTATTCTCGTGCAGGATTTGACCCGCGTCCGCAGGCTCGAAACCGTAAGGCGTGATTTTATTTCGAATATTTCGCATGAACTGCGGACTCCACTCGCCTCACTCAAAGCTTTAACGGAGACATTACAAAGCGGCGCTCTTGCCGACCCGGATGCTGGTCCGCGTTTTCTCGGCAGGATCAACGCTGAAGTGGACGCGCTGACGCAGATGGCGCAGGAATTGCTTGACCTCTCGCGCATCGAATCTGGTCAAGTGGAATTGATCCTTGCACCGCTTGCACCCAAGAGTCTGGTCACATCTGCCGCTGACCGCATGAGAATGCAAGCCGAACGTGCAGGACTGAAATTATCCATCAAGTGTGAGGATGGTCTGCAAAACATCCGCGCGGATAGATCGCGGTTGGAGCAGGTGCTGGTGAATATAATTCACAATGCGGTGAAGTTCACAAAGCCTGGGGGAGAGATTGTCCTCGAAGCAGGATCAGCTTCGGGCGGGGTGCGATTCGCTGTGCGGGATTCGGGAATCGGAATCCCGGCGGAGAGTCTATCCCGTATCTTTGAAAGATTCTATAGAGTCGACAAGTCCCGCACAGGTTCAGGCACGGGACTTGGACTTTCGATCTCGAAACACATCATCGAAGCGCACGGCGGAAAAATTTGGGCGGAAAGCGATGAAGGACGCGGGAGTATTTTCTATTTTGTGATTCCCATTTTGACAAACTAACATTCACTTTACACAGTCTGAAACTTTGCCACAGAGGTCACTGAGAAAATCTCAAAATACTCTGTGGCGAAACTGTGCAAGGTCACTAACTCATAAATTTTTCCTGAACATCAAT
>DYDH01000106.1:0-15067 GCA_020717985.1 Herpetosiphon sp.
GGGAAAGGCAATTATGTGCGCCCGCTGATCCTGGAACTTGGCGGAAAGAATCCCGTCATCGTTTCAAAGAATGCGGACCTGGAACGCGCCTCGATCGGGATCATCCGCTCGGCATTTGGTTTGCAGGGACAGAAATGTTCCGCCGCTTCGCGCGTGCTGATAGAGGATTCTGTTTACGATGATATGGTCAGCCGTTTGGGAGATGCCGCCTCAAAATTAGTCATCGGCGACCCAACGGAGCGCAGCACCTACACGGGACCTGTGATCAATGCAAATGCATACAAGGATTTCAACGACTTCTGCGAAGAGATCGACCAAGGCGGCGGAAAATTCATCTCGGGCGGTCACGTGAAAACAGGCGGCATGTACGACAAGGGTTATTTCTGTGAACCCACCCTTGTCACTGATCTACCTTACTCCCATCGCCTGTGGACACACGAAATGTTCCTGCCTATCACTACGATCGGTAAGTTCAAAAATTTGGACGCAGCCATGCAGATCGCCAACGACGTGAACTATGGTCTCACCGCTGGCTTCTATGGCTCTCCCGAAGAGACCGATTGGTTCTTTGACAACATCGAAGCAGGCGTGACCTATGCCAACCGTCCGCAAGGCGCAACGACAGGCGCGTGGCCGGGCTTCCAACCCTTCGGCGGCTGGAAAGGCTCCGGCTCCAGCGGCAAGAACGCTGGCGGACATTACTATCTTCCGCTTTACATGCACGAGCAGATTCGGGTGGTGGTGAAGTGAAGGAAGTAACGAGTAATGAGTTGCAGGTTGACAAGTAAGTTTGAAAGAGAGACTTTTCCAAGGCTCTCTTTTTTTTCTTTTTCCTCATCCCTCATTACTGACAACTTGTTACTTCTCACTTCCCACTTTCCACTTCCCGCTTCCACGGTAAAATATAATCATGGACTCAGATGATCCCTTAATCTTTCGCGTGGGAATGTTTTTCTACGTCCTCGGCGGCGGAGCATTCATTCTTTTTGTCACATCCGACCTCGCCGAACAGGCGGACTTTGACTTTCTATTCATAGCGCTTTTGATGATGGGCATTGGCTGGATGTTTCGGCGCGGAAAAGCGCCCCCGCCCTCCGCAGGGCGTTTTTCATGGGTAAATAAGCAGCGTGAAGAAAGAAAAAAGAAAAATCAAGGCAAACAGGATCCGAAGAAAAAATAACATGTCCAAACTCATTTCACTCAAACAGGCAATTGCAGAATATGTCAGCGATGGCGATGTGGTCTACGCCGCGGGTTTCACCCACCTCATTCCGTTCGCCGCGGGGCATGAGATCATTCGTCAGGGAAAAAAGAATCTCACCCTCGCCCGCGCCACACCTGACTTGATCTACGACCAAATGGTCGCGGCGGGATGTGCCAAGAAAGTTATTTTTTCATACATGGGAAATCCCGGCGTTGGTTCGCTGCGCATTGTGCGTACCGCCATTGAAAAAGGCGAACTCGAATGGGAGGAATATTCACACTTCGGCATGATTACCCGCTTGCAGGCAGGCGCGGCGGGCTTGCCATTCATGCCCATGAATCAAACGGGCGCGACCAGCCTCGAACAAGTCAACCCGCTCATCAAACGCATCCCTGACCCATACGGCGGCAAGGATGTGATCGTCGTCCCTGCGCTGAATCCAGACGTGGCAATTGTCCACGTGCAGCGCGCGGACGAGAACGGCAACGCGCATTTATGGGGCATCATCGGCGAGCAGAAGGAAGCCGCGTTCGCCGCAAAAAAAGTCATCCTCACCGCCGAAGAGATCGTGGACGAATCAGTCATCAGGTCAGACCCGAACCGCACCATGATCCCCGCCAATATTGTGGACGCGGTTTGTCATGTCCCGTTTGCCAGTCACCCATCTTATTCACAGGGCTATTACGACCGCGACAATGAGTTTTATCTTGCGTGGGATAAGATCAGCGAGTCACAGGATTCTGTCAAAGCGTATCTCGATGAATGGGTCTACGGCGTCAAAGACCGAGAAGAGTATTGGGAAAAACTCGGCACGAAAACTCACAAGCGTTTGAAGGTCAAAGCGCTGTATAGCGAGAAGATCAATTACGGAAAATATTAGTGAATATTCCACACTTTGATTATGGCGGCGAGGGCGCGCCGCTGCATTTCCTTCACGCCAACGGTTATCCGCCTGATTGCTATAAGCCGTTGTTTGAATTGTTAAAAACTCAATACCATGTCTTCGGGATGAAACTTCGTCCGCTTTGGGATGATTCAAAAGTGGAAGACATCACCGACTGGCATCCTCTCTCTGATGACTTGCTGCGTTTCCTCGCTTCGACTTCGCTCAGCGCGGAGAAGCCAGTTATTGGAATTGGTCATTCCGTCGGAGGGATTGTCACCTTGCGGGCGGCGTTGCACGAACCGGAGAAATTCCGCGCATTGGTTTTGCTTGACCCCGTGCTGTTCGTGCCGTCATTTTTGGTGATGTGGAATCTCGTCCGCGCGCTGGGATTGGGAAACAAAGTACACCCAAAAATCGCAGGCGCGCTCAAACGACGGCGCACCTTTGATAATCTGGACATGGTCTTCCGCGGCTATCGTGCGCGCGAAGTTTTCAAATACATGAGCGATGAAAGTTTACGCGCGTACATCGCAGGCATTGCAAAACCAAAAATGGGCGGAGGTTTTGAACTGGCATATTCCCCCGAATGGGAATCTCACATCTACCTGACTGGCTTGCGCGATTTCGACCTGTGGCGTGAACTGCCAAAATTGAAAGTGCCCACGCTCATCATCCGCGGCGCAGAGACCGATACATTTCTTGAAAAATCGGCAAATCTCGTGAAACAGAAAAACCCGCAAATTCAGGTCAAGACACTGGGGAAATCAACGCATATTCTGCCGCTGGAACGTCCACAGGATGTTTTCAATCTAATGCAAGAGTTTCTTTTGGGGGTCGGGAATACCACTTACGAATGAAAAAAAGGTCACGTTTCAAACGTGACCTACAGACTACTATGGCTGGCGCAAAGGCGTACAACGCTGCGGCTCCTGCTTTGTACCTGTAAAGCCAAAGACTTCACGGCAGACATTATCCACGCCATATAAAGCCTTAAGCGGATAATTCTTCTCACCCCGAACGGGCGATCCTGCCTCCTCCTCGGTAAAGCGGTCTACATAATCCAGGTCGGCAATGCTCATCAAGCCGCCATCTGTGATCACACCGTACATGAATTTTGTGCCAATCCATGACTTTTTGAATGCGATCTGCACGGTGGCTTTATTGCCTGCGTTCACGCGCACCCATGCCAGGTCGGGGTCATCATCATCGGCGCCGCGTCCGCCGTCGAAAATAAGCGTGTCGTATCCATCGCCGGGCAGGGGCGCTTCCGCCTTTTCCGCGGAAAGTCCGCCGGTATCGCGGTTGGTATCCTCGAAAATTTGCACATTGTCCGTTGACCATTCCACATTGTACGGTGGATGGGCAATAATGATCATGTCGCCAAAGCCATCGGCATTCTTATCCAGTTCGACGCCATAGTTAATGCCAAGATCGTTATTTGGGTCTGTGCCAACCAGTTCGAACGAAACATAGAAAAACTTTTCGTCATACGCCAGATTAAAACTGACAATATCCAGGTCGGCAACATAGGTCATGTCCTGCGTAAAAGGACGCTCAAAACGATTGATCTGATATGAATCTCCATAAGGCGCGCGTTTCTCTGCGGCGGTATCCACAGATACAACGTCAAGGATCAAATTGCCGGGCTTCACAATGGTTGATGGGATCAATGAATGTGAAATTGCAGGCGTGGGCGTTGGCAGTTCAGGCGTAGGCGAAAGAGATTCCGTCGCAGTAGCTGCCTCTGCCGGAGTGGCGGAGGCGGAAATCACAGGCAAGTCTGTGGCGGCGACAGGGACAGTAGCAGGGACAGAGTCAGGTCCCAGATTTATGGTAACCCCGGGCATGTTGCAGGCCAGCATGACAAATATAAGAATTAAACTAAATGCAATAATGGAATTGTTTTTTTTCATGGGTTCTCTCCTCGCAATCAATTATCATTCTTTTTGTAATCCAAATCAATAGGAATTCAGGATTATTATTATGTCGTTGCGAGAAAGGCGCTTGCTCTTTCCGATGAAGCAACCCCTGTTTTTAGGATACCGCTTCGGCAAGAACACACCTGCCCTGGCGGGCGGTGCCAGGGAGAGCGCCTCGCAGCAACATGATTCATACTGAAAATTGTTCTCCCTTGCCAGACAGGCGAAGTTCAGGCACAATAGCGTACATTCTGAAAATTTCGAGGAAAAATGAACTATTCTTCAGCCGAGTTGATGATCATTAATGCCGCGCGTTTATTGCTTGACGGCGATGTTGTTTTTGTGGGGGTGGGTCAACCCAACCTTGCCTGCAATTTAGCCAAACGCACACATGCGCCCAACCTGGTGATGATCTACGAAGCAGGTGTGATCGGCGCGGAACCTGCACGCTTGCCGCTTTCCATCGGAGACCCAACTCTTGTAAGCGGGTCACTGTCTGTGGTAAGCATGTATGATATTTTCGCAAACTACCTGCAGCGCGGCAACGTGGACGTGGGCTTCATGGGCGGCGCACAAATCGACAAACATGGCAATATCAATGCGACCGTCATTGGCGGGTACGACCATCCAAAAGTACGGCTGCCCGGCTCTGGCGGGTCACAGGAAATCGCGGCTTGGGCAAATCGCTGCTACATCATGACTCCTCACCAAAAGCGCCGCTTCCCTGAAAAAGTGGAATTCATGACCTCGGCTGGTTTCATCGGCGGCAAAGGCGACCGCGAAAATGCCGGTCTGCGCGGCGGCGGGATGCTGGCCGTGGTGACAGACATTGGCATCCTTGAACCGAATGAAGACGGCGAAATGATATTGACTGCGCTGCATCCCGGCAAAACAGTGGAAGACGCAAAGGCCAACACTGGCTGGGACCTGCAAATCGCAGCGCAGGTAAGAGTGACTGAACTCGTCACAGAAAACGAATTAAGAATTTTGCGCGAAGAACTTGACCCGACAGGGATTTATCTGAAAAGCGCGGCGTAAAAAAGACCTCGGAGTTTTTTGAAAACTCCGAGGTCTTTTTTATTTTTTACTCGACTGATACCACACAGCGAAAACCGACATACCCGCCAAAGTAGCCGGGGTCGAGTTTCAAGCGTGTATCGGCGCGGACATTTCCGCTGTTGCCGCCGAACACATGCCATGAACCACCGCGCGCAATGCGCTCACCCAACTTATCGGGGTCTTCCCGTCCATCGGTGGCATCATACGGATATTTCTTGAATAAAGTACTTGTCCACTCCCACACATTGCCAGAAAGACCATACACACCATAGGGACTTTGTCCCTTCTCGTGCTGATCCACCGGGGTTGTATCGGCTACACAACCGACGCGATTGGCCAAACTGCAATCGGGTTCCTGGTTTCCCCAGGGATACATGCGGGCGTCCGTGCCACGCGCGGCTTTTTCCCATTCGGCTTCAGTGGGCAGGCGCGCGCCTCTCCATTCGCAGTATGCATTCGCCATCTTCCAATCTATATAAAGCGCCGGATAGTTGGCAAAGACCGGATTTGAAAAATAGGTATTTCGCGTGGCAGACCCGCCTTGTTGTGGTCGGCGGCACTCCACGGCATAGACACATGCGTCATACATTTCATTCGAAACTTCAAATTTATCCATGTAGAATGCATCCACATACACGGTCTGAGCGGGACGCGACCCAACATCACCAGTATCGTCACTGCCCATGGTAAATTCTCCGGCAGGGACAAGGCGCATGGGGACATTTTTAATATCCTTGATCTCAACAGGCTCGGAAGTTTCAGTGGGAAGGGCAGTGGCGGCTTCTGTCGGCATAACCGTCGGGGGGATGATTTCTTGTGTAGGTGGGATTTCAGTCGGCGAGGGCAGAACCAGTTTGGTGGGAGTCGGTAACGGGGAAAGTATTCCCGGGGTGGTTAACAAAAAGTATCCTCCACCCAAAGCGACAAGAAGAACAAAGAAACCAACAACAGCAATCGCAAGGATGGGAAAAACCTTTTTCCGGGCAGGCAGGAGGGCGGCATTTTGTTTTCTATCAACCTTGCCAGTCATTTGTTCTCGCAGGCGCGAGGTTTTGATGGTTGCCGCAGCAACTTCCCTGCCTGCCAGTAAATTTTGCAATTCTTCGATGAAGATGTGCATACCCGTATAACGGTCAGCGGGGTTTTTGGCAAGCGCCTTGAGCAAAACCGATTCCACGTCCCGGGGCAGGTCTGGAATATATAGCTTGGGAAGCGGCAGGGCTTCGGTTGCCTGTTTAAGTAACACTCCCGCCGGAGTATCGGCGGTATAGGGACGGTGACCGGTGATCATTTCGTACAGGACGACTCCCAACGAATATAGATCGGATTGCACCGTGGGCTCGCCCGTCCATTGTTCGGGGGCCATGTAATCGGGTGTGCCAAGTCCCGTGCCGGAACTGGTTAGATTTGTGGCGTCTTTTTCCTTTTCACCGAATAATTTCACCAGCCCAAAATCTGTCAGCATCGGTTGACCTTTGTCGGTCATTAAAATATTCGAGGGCTTTACATCCCGATTAATAATACTGTGATCGTGGACGTAATCCAAAGCATACGCGATGGGGAGAATCAGTTGGATGGCTTCGCGCCAGGGCATGGGTCTTCCAAGCCGATCCTTGAGTGAACCTCCGGACAAATATTCCATGACCAAATACGGCTGACCTTCAAAATCTCCATAATCGATCACTCCGACAATGTTGGGGTGCGAAAGCCTGCCGAGCGATTTTGATTCGCGCTCGAAACGTTTGAGGAGCATTTCCATTTCATCGGGCGGAAAGGCTTCGCGCCGAATGACTTTTATGGCAACCTCACGTTCAAGGCGTGTATCATAAGCCTTGTAGACGGTTGCCATGCCGCCCTCTCCGAGCAGTTCAAGGATTTTATAGCGCCCAAAATTTTGACCAATCAGCCCTGACATAGGTTTTTCCTTTTTTGATGGTGGTTGGCTTTGTTTGTCATTTATAATCCGCTCCAATTATACGCGACATTAGGAACTGCCACATTCAAATGCCATATTAAGTTTTTCAATTGGCGTCATGGAGCAACATCCGGCGCGTTTTACAACATGAAAACGCTGATTCTTTTCTTATGAATCAGCGTTTTCATGTCGAGGATTAAATTCGGGGTCAACTTATGACTCTACTGCAAAAAGGCTTTTCTCACCGCGAAGAGGCGAAGTCCAGGAAGATTTTTAAGAACAAACTCAAGAAATTGAAGAATCTTTTGGGATTTCTTTCGTTTTTCTTCGCGATCATTAAAATTCCTTCGCGTTCTTCGCGCCTTCGCGGTAAAAGGGATGTTTTTGCAGTGGACTCACTTATATTTTTTGATCTATTTTGTCAGTGCGCATCGAACGCCAACGTACCCGCCGTAATAGGTTGGATCCAACTTGAAACGTGTGTCAATGCGAATGTTTCCGCCAGTGCCTCCAAAGATATGCCATGAACCACCGCGCGCCATACGATTTCCTGATGCATCCGGGTCCTCTCGTCCATCTGTGGAACTGTATGGGTAGAATGAATACAAGCTGTTTGTCCATTCCCAGACATTGCCCGACATGCCGTAAACGCCATATGGACTTTGTCCCTGATCGTATTGGCTCACTGGGGCCGTATCGCCTATGCATCCGGAATGATTCGCGAAATCACAATCAAAATTATTCCCCCATGGATAAGCGCGCATATCATCCACACCGCGCGCGGCTTTTTCCCATTCAGCTTCTGTGGGCAGGCGCGCGCCCCTCCAATCGCAATAGGTTTTCGCCATCTTCCAATCCAGATAGATCACGGGGTAATTAGCATAGACCGGGTTATTAAAGTAGGAAGACCGCGTGGCAGAACCTGATTTTCTCGGCAGCCTGCATGTGCCTGTAAATACACACACGCCGTACATTTCATTCGTGACTTCGTATTTATCAATATAAAATGTTTCAACGTAAATCAGGCTGGCGGGACGCGATTCCACATCGCCTGTATCATTACCCATCGTGAATTCCCCCTCTGGAACAAGGCGCATGGGAATATTTTTTTCATCCTCGATTTCAACAGGGATGGGCGTCTCAATGGGAGCAGGTGTTTCTATCGGCAAAAGCGTTGTTTGAATCATTTCTGTGGCGGGAATATCAACAGCCGTGAATAAAGTTAACGCTTGCTGTGTAGGCGTCTTTGCCACAGCGAATAGTTTTACATTGGCGCTGATAAACCAACATAGGCCACAAGCAAAAAGAAGTATGAACGCACCGAAAGCCGCGATAAGGATGGGGAACTTCCTTTTTGGGCGGTCAGGCGGAGATTCCAAAGCGGGAGTTTTGTTTCCGTTTTGCTCGATATACACATTTCGACTTTGTTCAACATGGTTTTGATCAACCTGGGGTTGTCGTTCAACCTTGCCGGTCATTTGTTCGCGCAGCCGCTTGATCTTTATGGTCGTCGCGGTAACTTCCCTGCCTTCCAGTAAATCCTGCAATTCATTTGCAAAGGAGCGCATGTCAGGATAACGATCATTTGGTTTTCTGGCAAGCACTTTGAGCAAAACCGACTCAACATTTTGCGGCAGGTCTGGAATATATTTTTGGGGAAGCGGCAAAGGTTCATTTACCTGTTTAAGCAGGATGCCCGCCGGGGTATCGGAAGTATAGGGCCTGTGACCCGTGATCATCTCATATAAGACAACCCCCAATGAATACATGTCAGATTGCGCAGTGGCTTCGCCCGCCCATTGTTCGGGAGCCATGTAATCGGGTGTGCCAAGTCCCGTGCCGGTGGCGGTTAAATTTGTCGCTGCCTTATCCTCGAATATTTTTACCAACCCAAAATCGGTCAACATGGGCTGACCCTTTTCGGTCATTAATATATTGGATGGTTTTACGTCTCGATTGATGATATTGTGTTCATGGGTATATTCCAGCGCGTGCGCGACGGGAATGATCAACTGCACCGCATCCCGCCAGGGTATGGGCTTTCCAAGCCGGTCTTTAAGCGTGCCGCCGGATAAGTAGATCATAACCAAATACGGCAAGCCTTCATTTTCGCCATAGTCGAGCACGCTGACAATGTTGGGATGTGAGAGTCCGCCCAGTGACTTGCCTTCACGCTCAAAGCGCTTGAGGATCGTATCCAACTGGTCAGGGGGAAAAGCTTCGGGGCGAATAATTTTTATGGCCACCTCCCGCTCAAGGCGAGTATCTTTCGCCTTATACACGGTTGCCATTCCGCCTTCCCCAATCAGTTCAATGATTCGGTAACGCCCCAAATTTTGACCAATCAACCCTGACATGGTTTTTTCCTCTTTATGCAGGTTGGCTTTTCCAGTCACCCTGCCTTACGCAGGCATTGTCCCGGCAGTTTGCCCCTCTGCCGGGGTCGCTCACCACACTATTATTATATGCCGAATATATCAAGCAAGTCAATTAAGCCTTAAGAATCCGTGTCAAAACACGCCCCTTTGGAATTTACCATGACATATCATCGGGTAAAATAAAGACGCGCTAAAATTTGACGATAGGATAAAAAATCTTTACCACGCCGATATGCTCAAAACGGTCACGGGATATTCCCAGGTGAAATAGATCATGGCAATAAAAGAAGCCAGCTCCCTACTTCCCAGGCTCTTGTTTTCGCCTGATAAACTTCGCTTGCGTGCGGGGTGGCGGCTTGCATTCCAAACCATCATCATGGTCGGTCTTGGCGGCTGCTTAAGTATTCCCATCATTTTTTATTTCATCATAAATGGAATAGCCGCATCAAATCTCAATCCAAATTATCTTTCAAAAGAGATCCTGCTGCCCTTGCAAGTAGTGGAACTTATGATGGTCACAACTTCCGTGTATCTTGCGAGAAGGTTTTTGGATAAAAGATCGTTCGCAAGTTTGGGATTGAGCATGAATATTCCAGCCATTTGGGATGTTCTTGCGGGAATTTTTATCACAGCGATTATGATGGCTTTCATCTTTGCCATGGAATTCATGGCGGGATGGGTAAAGTTCGAGGGCTTTGCGTGGCAGGTGGATTCCGGCTGGACAGTGGCTGCAAGTTTGATTTTATTTTTTGTCATCTTTATCATGGTAGGCTGGAATGAAGAACTGCTTTCACGCGGCTATCACCTGCAAACCCTGTCCAGTGGAACAAACATATTCTGGGGCGTCCTGATCTCATCCAGTTTCTTTGGACTTGCGCATCTTGGCAACCCGAACGCCACCTGGGTCAGTGCGGCGGGAATTTTCTTTGCGGGATTATTTCTGGCTTATGGCTATCTCCGCACGGGACAACTTTGGTTGTCCATTGGATTGCATATCGGCTGGAATTTCTTTGAAGGTGTTGTTTTTGGCTTCCCCGTTTCAGGACTGGACATCTATCGTTTGATACGCCACCAGATACAGGGTCCAGAGATTTGGACCGGCGGCGCATTTGGTCCAGAAGCTGGTTTGATCCTCCTCCCCTCGCTGGTCATTGGCATTGGTTTTATTTATTTTTATACACGGAACAGAACAACAATCCGGGAGATTCGCTGAGTGAATATTTTGCACTTCCTGTTACGTGCGGGATTTAGCTTACTGCTCGCCTTTATCGTCAGTTTTTCTTTGGCGGTGAACTTCTTCAATTACGCTAGCTACAAGACAAACATAGACCGCGCATTTCTTGTCCTCGTGCCAACATTGTCAATAGCCTATTTATTATTTGAAAGTTTTCCAACCTTTTGGCAATGGCTGGGACAAAAACGGCTGGCCGTTATGGGCATACTCGGCGCGCTGGCGATCATCGGAGCGGCGGCGGTTGTCCTGCCGTTTGCGGTCTCGAATGTCCATTACCTCGGCATGGCGGGGCTTGCGCTCATTCTCTTATTGACCTTACCCGCCGCGCCATTTGTGGGGCAGTTTCGGGGAAAGCAATCCATCGGAATATACGCCTGCGGATTTTTACTGAGTTTTATTTTTGCAAACGCCGCAGTTGGATTTTTGAATACGGCGATCCAATCCACCTTTAGCTTGATTCTGTTTACTGGCAGCTTGGTGCTGGCTGGGAGCGTCGCCGGGTATTACCTTGTAAGCCGCACCACACGGTCATTTCAGAATGGCTTTTTGAACAGTCCATTGAACATCATCCTCTGCCTGACATTACCGCTTCTGTTATCAGCGGTTATTTATGCGGGCGCGCAATTCCCGTCCATGTTTCTTTGGGAATACATCACAGTTCCAGCAAGTCGACTCGGCTGGTTCGCGGCAAGTTCGTTATCCGCAGGGGTTTTGGGAATCGGCGTAGTGAATCAATTTGAATCACGCCGATATTATGAAAAGTTCAAACAAACAAAATTTTTCCAATTCATCAAGGAAAACCTGCCCGGCTTATATGCGGGCGGCATGTTCTTTCTGATCAATCTGGCTATCGCGCGCGCACTTAATCACCCCGCGCTAAATATCAACACTGTCCTCTTTGAATCGGATGCGGGACCGTGGATGTCAATTCTCGGAAGTCCAAACGAGGATGTCATCAACCGCTCGGTGCATCCGCTGGTGTTGATCACCCTGCGCCCTCTCGTCCGCTTTGTGACCGTGTTCCTGTCCGATCAATGGAATCTCGCGCCAATGCTGGTGGTTGCCGCCATGAGCGGACTTTGCGTATTGATGGCGTGGATATTCGTCAAACGCGCCGCGCAACAAAGCACTTACGCATTCATCTTCGCGCTCCTGCTCGGCACAACGACCACACACCTTGTCTTTGGCTCGCTGACCGACACCTACATCTTCGGCTCAACTTCGCTGATCTTTTTCCTGCTTTTGATTCAGGCAAAGGAAAATCGCTTTTCGGTTCTCGTCCCTGCGGGATTGCTGGTTTTCGGAATCACTGTCACGAACATTGCCCAAAGCGTGATCGGATTATTTTTCAACAAGTTCGGCTTCAAGCAGCTGGTACGTTATTGTGTGGTCGTCATCGCCACTGCTGTCGCGTTGACAGTTTTCACCAGCGCGCTGTATCCCAATCGGCAAACTTTCTTCTTTGTCCCTGGCGATATTGCCTTCGAGGGAAATTTTGTCAAACCCGTGTACGCTTCACCCGCGGAACGCCTGCTGGAAAGATTCAAAATGGTCAGCCGCACCATGCTATTGTACGGAGTCACCGCCCCCAAGCCGCTTGAAATCGTTGCCAATAAACCGCCGCGTCCCACCATTGACCTCAAAACCTTTGACGCCCGCACTCATATCTTCGCCTCCTACAAGGGACTTGCCAACATTCCTCTCGCGCTGTGGCTGGCATTGCTCGCAGGTTCATTCCTGTTCTTTGTAAAAGGCTGGCGCTCATCTCCGCACCTGCCGCTGATGTCTGGCTTGCTTGGCAGTCTTGCCTTTAACTTTCTACTGCACATGAACTACGGCACGGAACTTTTTCTTTACACGCCCTTCTGGACATATGCACTGGTCCTCTTCGTTGCGCTTGCATTCGCAGAACTTGCGGGCAAAAAATGGTTCGAGTCCATGTTGACCATCTATTTGGTAATCTTGATGATTAACAATTTCTGGTTCATCTTCACCATCCTGCGCGCCCTCGCCCCCTTTTACGCTACAGCCTGACACTCCCATAAAAGTCCCCTTTACGCAAAGTGACTATGGGGGTATACCAAGTCTAATGAATACCGTACCTATTCAACACATTCTGTTTGATCTTGGCGGCACGCTCATGCACGCGCGTAATGATTGGGCGCCTGTCTTTGAGCGTGCAGATCAGGCTCTTGCAAATAAATTATCCGAACATCAAATCAAACTGGATGCAAGAATCTTTCGCGCGCGCCTGCATGAATATTACGAGCAACGCGATAAGGATTTTCAGGAAACCACCTATCACTTTGTTTTGCGCGAACTGCTCAAAGAGTTGGATTATGCCGAAGTTACCGAATCAATTCTCAGGTCCGCTTTGGACGAGATGTTTTCCGTCACACAAATCAATTGGATGATCGAACAAGATACGATCCCCGCCATCCAAAAACTAAAATTTAACAACTATCATCTTGGTATTTTCTCGAACGCGGGCGACGACAAGGATGTGCAAACGCTCGTTGAAAGTTTTGGCCTCCGCTCACACTTCGATTTTGTGCTGACCTCCGCCGCGTGCTACTATCGCAAGCCGCACGCGCGCGCCTTCGAGATCGCGCTCGCGCAGTGGAACATCGAACCCGAAGAAGCAGTGATGGTCGGCGATAGTTTGCAGGCGGATATTTACGGCGCGAAAAATTTGGGGATGCAAACGATCTGGATCACACGCCGCGCGCAATTCACAGCGGATGAAAAGCGCCGAATCCAATCGGACTTTAGCATGTTCGGTCTCGATGGGCTTTTTCCAACCATTGAGCGAATCAACCTCACGCGCCGTTAATTTTTTAGAATCCTCAATAAAATATCACGCCATCCCTTTGGGATTTCAACCCCTGAAAGGGTGGCATGATTTCATCTTTGTCGGGGTACAATCGCCTGATGCAAAATAAATTTTTCCCTTACATCGCGCTCGCCATCGGAGTCAGCACCCTCAGCCTTTCAGCCATGTTCGTACGCTGGGCAGAAGCGCCGGGACCCATCGTTGGGTTCTATCGCCTGTTGATCTCCTCGATCTTGCTCACGCCGCTTTTCATCCGCCAGCAAAAAAAACTCGAACCCATCGATAAAAAATATCTGATCTTTCCATTGCTTGGGGGAATTTTTACCGCATTCGATTTTGCATTTTGGAACTCGTCGCTGAAATTCACCACTGCCGCCAACTCGACCCTGCTCGGAAACACATCCCCGCTGTGGGTGGCGTTGTTTGCGTTTTTTGTCCTTCGTGAAAAACTGCGCGGCATATTCTGGCTTGGGCTGGTCGTCGCGCTGACAGGCGCGCTGCTCGTCATGGGCAGCGACTTTTTGCATCACCCCACCCTCGGTCTCGGCGACCTGATGGCAAGCACAGCCGCCGTTTTCTACGCATCGTATCAACTCATCACCCAGCGCGGACGCAAACACATCGACCCGCTGCGCTACATGTGGCTGGTTGGTTTGAGCGCAACCGCCGGCATGTTCATCATGAATCTTGTGCTGGGAAATTCATTCACAGGCTACCCCGCGCAGACATGGGTCATCTTTTTTGTGACTGCCGTCGTTTCGCAAATGATTGGGTATCTGGCGATCAGCTACGCCCTTGGGCACTTGCCCGCGTCGGTCGTCTCCCCCACCCTGATCGGTCAGCCCATCCTGACCACCATTCTGGCCATTCCCATGCTGGATGAAATCCCCAACACCACACAATGGATTGGCGGCGCGATTGCACTGGCTGGGATATACATCGTTAATCAATCGCACCTGCAAACACAGGAGGAAATTCCAAACGCTTGAAAATACCGCTTGAAATTATTTCAGCACAAACATATACTTGAATCACATCAACAAAGGAGAAAACCATGCAATTAGATGCTATTCTTGAAGTCACAATAGGTCTGGTCGTGTCCTGGCTCATCATCAGCATGGCCGCAAGTCAGCTTCAGGAGGCAATCATCGAGGCGCTGGGCTGGCGCTCGAAATTCCTCGAAGACCGCCTGCTGGAAATGTTCAAAGACCCCGCGCTGGTGGCGAAATTCTACCAACACCCTTTGATCAAAACGCTGTCGGCAAAAACATTTTGGGGCAACACGCGCAAACCGACCGACATTCCCAACCCGATCTTCGCCAAGGCGGCTGTGGATATTTTTCTGAACGCAGGCAAGGACGAAAATGAAGTCCCTGCCAATTCGATGAGCCTTGATAAGCTGAAGCAAAACACCAAGGAAAGCGTCACACATTTGAAACAGGCGAAGAATGAAGACCTTGCGAATGCGATCATACACCTTGTGCCAAATCTGGATGTGGCGGCAACAGAATTTGAAAAAAAACTCGTGGAGTATCGCGGAAACGTCGAATCGTGGTTCGATACCACCATGGTTCAGGCGACGAAGTTGTACCGCAAGTATGCCTCTGCGATTGCCCTCGGACTTGGCATTGGGCTGGCA
>DYDH01000106.1:15085-15615 GCA_020717985.1 Herpetosiphon sp.
AACGTAGACTCGGTGGAGATCGTCAACCAACTCTGGCGTGACCCAACCCTGCGGCAGACCATCGTGGCTCAGGCAGAAAATATCAATCCCGAAGACAGCGCAAGCATTGCCGACACAAAGGCAAGCCTGGAGGCATTATCCCTGCCCGTTGGCTGGAATCAGGAAAAGATTCCAGCAAGCCCAATTCGATGGGCCGTCAAAGGCTTGGGCATTTTCCTGACAGGGCTGGCAGCCTCACTCGGCTCTCCATTTTGGTTTGACATCCTGAACCGTCTGCTTGGGTTGAAGTCTGGGCAAAAATCGAAGCAGGCAGAAGCCGCAAAGGGCTAAAGCCAAAATAAAAACGGGTCGCTTCGGCGACCCGTTTTTATTGGTCAGCGCAGAAAGTAAATAGACCTCTTGCACAAGTCGCATGGAAAACTCGTTGGAAATTCTTTTGAACCACGGAGACACGAAGACACAGAGAAATTAATTAAAACTCCGTGACTCAGTGCCTCCGTGGTTAAAGGTTTTAGGCTTTTGCAAGAGGT
>DYDH01000107.1 GCA_020717985.1 Herpetosiphon sp.
ATCTGCCTTGTTTTCAAGCAGTGGAATTCCGCTGACACGGGTAAGAAGCAATGTGACAAAAAGAGGCGAGATCATGGCAACCCACTGCCAGCCTTGCAAGACGGGTATGGCAATCACCGCGACTCCAATCCATAGCACGATCTCGCCGAAGTAATTGGGATGCCGTGATCGTGCCCAAAGCCCTGTTTGGATGAACTTCCCTTTGTTGGCAGGGTCCGCGTTGAAGCGGCTCTTTTGGGCGTCGGAAGCCACTTCAAAAATGAAACCGAACAGCCAGAGAAGAGCGCCAATCACCGAATAACAATCCATTTCTTTTCTTGTGGAGGTGGTGATCGCTACCAGTGCGGCAGAGGCGGTGAACGTCACCCACAAGGCTTGAATCGTCCATACATTCAGAAAACGTACGAACAGCGGTTTGATTTCGTCGAAGCGGTCATCCTTGCCCGCCTTTTGAATTCGGGTGAAAAGAAAATAGCCTAGACGCAGCGCCCAAATGATGACCAGCACGGCGAGTAGAATCGAGCGCACATCCAGATTGGGGCTGAGGAGAATGGCAATCACAACCAGCGTGATGTAGGTGATGCTGCCTGTAATATCGAAAAACTTCTCGGTTTGGAATTTGTACGCGGGGATGAAAACCAGCCATTGAATGACAAACGCCAGCCCAACCAATAAGGCGAATACTGGAATGCCCGCAACTGAACCGCCGTTTTGACTGCCCGCCAAGGCGACCAAAACCCCAATTGCAATGAGGATGATAAAAACAACCAATGATTTTCGTTCTGATTCTTTCATGAAATCTCTCCTTATAAAAACGTCCCGAAGGTTTTCATTGGACACTCGAACTGTTGAAACGAACCTTCGGGACGGTGTGTATTAAAATCCGCGCCGCTGACCTTGCCACGGGGCTGGGATGTTGTTGTTGAATTCTTCCACGCTGGGACCTTGAAGCTGCGCGAGCCGCCACGTTCCGTACAAATAGCTGAAGACCAAAAGCAAGATGGTCGCAGGCCAGCCAGTGACGAAGTTGGTCACTGCCAGTGAATTGACATCCTGATTTTCAAAGAGCGAAAATTGCAGAAGCAAACGGGCGGCGAAAAAGATCGCCCAGGCAAAAGTCACTTCACTATAGGCGGGGCGAACTTGCGGATGCCAGTACCAATCCAAAGTCCAGCGGCGGGCGATGAAACTTGTCCATGCCACCATCGGGCGGCGGATCACCAAACTGACGAGGGTGAGAAGCAGAGTCATACTTCCGCTGATGAGACCTGGCAGGAAAAATCCTTCCGACTTTCCGAGGAACCATGCGATGCCGATGGCGAATGCCACACTGGCAACTCCCGCCAACGCGTAGAGCAAAGATTGCTTGCGGTTGATCCGAACGGCGGCGATGACAACTGAGAGAGCCAGCGAACTCCACATGGCGGCTTGAAAACCGACCAAGCCATTCACAACAAGAAAAAGAATCGGCGGCAGGATTGCGTCCAGAAAGGAGTTGCGTCCTGTAAATAAAATTTTGAGTTCTTCGGCTAATTCACGCCATTTTTTTTTCATATCATTCCGTAGGTCACGCTTTGAGCGTGACAAAAACATCATTTTACAAGTCACGTTATAAACGTGACCTACGCGTGTTTTCCCAGCCAGAACTTGCGCCAGTCATTTCCGCTGTTTTGCAGGGCGACAAAAGCGTACAAACTGCCCGCGAAGAAGCCCAACGTCATCATTGCGATTGTCCACAGAATGGCGACGGGCAGGGATTTTTCGCGGTAGATGATCCAGCCAGAGAAGAGGGTAAAGCCCGTGTATAAATCCACGAGCGAGACGATGCCCCACGGCATGGCAAATAGTTTGCTGCCTTCGCCGAAGAAGTCGCCGACAGTGAAGCCGTAAATCAACACAGTGGTCATTGCTACCATGCCGAGAATGGAAATGATTTTTGCGATTTTCATAAAATTATTCCTTTGAGATGCAGGCAAATCCCAGCGCGCCGATGCCGAGATGCGCGCCAAGCGCCGGGGTGATTTGAACAATGGAAACAGTGTCTTGCGGGAAAAAGGAACGAACCTGTTCATAAAGCGCTTCGGCTTCTTCCTGAACGCCGGCATGTAAGACAGCCAGTTTTTCAAAAGGCGCATATTCAGCCAGCCATGCAAGCAGCCTTGCCCTCGCGCGTTTTTGTGTGCGGGTGCGGTGAGCGGTGGCTTTGCCCTGGTGCATGTGCAACAACGGCTTGACTTGTAAAATTTCCCCAAACCTTGCGATGGCAGAATTCATTCGTCCGCTGCGGCGCAGGTATTCGAGGGTTTCCAATGAAGCAAAGACATACGCGCGCTTTGCCGCTTCCTGCAATGCAGAAACGATCTCGTCCATTGACCTGCCAGCCTGTGCCATCTGCGCGGCTTTTTCAACGAGGAAGCCTGTGCCGAGGCTGAGTTGACTCGAATCCAGTACGGTGACAGGGATGCGGGTATATTGCGCGGCGGCGATCCGCGCCGAGGTGACCGTGGCGCTTAATGTTTCCGAGATATGAATGGACAAGATGGCTTGCGCGCCTTCGTCTGCAAGGCGGTCATAGGCTTGAATGAAGGCTTCCGTGCCGGGTGTGGCGGTCTTGGGCGTTGTGGAATAATTCGGCAATTGAGCATAAAACTCGGCCCGTGAGAGATTGATTCCATCCAGATAACTTTCATTGCCCACATTAATATACATGGGAACAACGGTGATGGACTGTCTGCTTACAATTTCTTCCGGCAGGTCGCAGGTGCTGTCGGTGACGATGCGAATGTTCATGTTGTATTCTTCCTTTTCTAATGTTGAATGGTCAAGTTGAATCTTCAAACGATAAAAATTTCGTGTAAAACCCTAGAGGTTGTTCTGTAATAGGCTTTGCGAAAAAAGTCGAGCAGACCTTTGATTTTGCGCGATGGATAAAAACTATCCCTGCGTTGCTTGTGCGTTCAACCATGCTTTGAGCGGCGCGCCTTCCTTGTTGCTGATGTGCTTATCCACAGCGCGGGAATATTTTTTCATGAAGTTTGTCAGTTCCTGCATGGGGCGTTGATGCGACTGCATCAGGGTTTTCAACCATTCCAATTCTTTGGTGACATGATTCATGTCGCCGAGTTGCAAGGCGGCGGTGATATTGTCGCCGAAAAGTTGAATTCCACCGTTGAAGTCCTCGTCGGGTTGGGTTAACTCTTTCAGCGTGCTTTCTATGTGAATGCGCCTGGACATAAAAGTCTGTTGGGCGGCCAGATATTCCTTTGAGACAGCCGTGAAGTTGTTGTGGGCGTTTTTCGATTTCAAGAGTTTTTCCACTTTATCCAGCGCGGCGGCAATGGAGCCGCCTAAATGATTCCCTGGAACATGATTCGCAAGGTTTGGATGAATATTGAAGACGCGCCCGCCAAATCCAATGGGAGTTTTCAAGTCTGTAAGAATAAGCGCGGTCATTTGCAAGGCGGCGGCGCTGATTAGGGTCTGCGCTGCAAGGATAATCAGGCTGGCGTGTACGGTTGAAACGGTTTCTTCAAATTGTTCGGCTGGTACATTCGCTCCGAGATAGATCACGTTTAATCCGCGGCGGCGCAGAAGCAGGGAGAGAAGCAGGGGCGTGAAGGTATGCCATTCGTTGGGCGGACAGCCCACCAGTATGGTTTGGTCGCGTGTGGGGGCGGGCGATGCGCTGAGTAATGCGTCCAGCCGCCGCATGGCAAGACACGAGGCAAAATGTTCCTGTTGCACCGTCGCCTTGTTTTCGTACCAGAGTCCGCCGATCTCGGCCATGCCTTTTTGCAAAACATCCGTGCAGACAGCCTCGACAGGATAGATCGAAAATGCGCGATTCAGAACCTGCTCGACGGTTGTTTCGCTAAAATTCAGGCAGGCTTCGATCCATTGCGCGCGCAGGGAATCAAGATTGGAATCAGGCGAGATGTAATTCGCAAGGGCTGCCTGGTCGGGGGAAAATGTCGAGAGCGGGAACCCAGCTAGCGGGTCGACTCCTGCCGCGTAGTGTTCATTCCACAAGTCCACGGCGCGCGAGATCGAAAGTCCATCTGCCTGTCGCGCCAACAGCCATTTGATTGTCTCGATATCGTATTGGGAATAAAGCCGATGCCCGCCAGCTGTGCGCTGCGGAATTGGCAAGCCATATCGCCGCTCCCACGAGCGCAGGGTATCTGCGGCGATATTGGTTTCCTGAAGAACGACTTTCAGGTTGAAGGCTGGGTTTTTGCTATCTGACATTTTTACTCCATGTTGCACAGGTTTTGCACAGATATTGTACCATAACTTATTCTGGATGAGGAAGTACATTCGACGCTGACCACACTGCGAGTTGGTCATTTGTCCCAAACAGAGGCGGCGCGTTTGGCTCTTTTTATGTAGCTGCTCGGCTCCAAAATTTTCCTCCAAAAAACAGACCCTACAGGGTTCTCTTGCAAACTGATGTTATGCAAAATATCCAAATTGATTTGCGTAACGCGACATTCATGTCGCGCTTGCCATAGAAGCCGATGAAATGCGAGATAAATCTCGCGCTACAGAATTTCTGCGCAAGCGGTAACGTCAGTTACAAAATGGACTTCTCCAATACGGAAAAAACCTTTATCATGGCTTTCTCAAAGTAAAAAATAATCCGCGAATCTTGAAAAAGGTTAGCGACAATTCGCGCAGATTGGCGGATATAAAAAGACTTTGAGAAAACCATAAACCTTTAGGGTCTGCACTGGATAGTTACCTTTTAATTCGAGTAAAATTGAATTGTCTGACCATATAAAATAAAGAGGAACCCATGCCCAAAATTAAAGCCGTGAATCATGTTGCCGTTGTTGTGGATGACATGGAAAAATCGCTGTTGTTCTGGCGCGATGCGCTCGGCATTCAATTGCACGAACTGCGCGATGTCCCCGCTGAAAAATCACAGGTGGCGTTTTTGCCTGTGGCCGGCGCGGAAGTGGAACTGGTCATGCCGACCACCGATGATTCAGGGATCGCAAAATATCTCGCCAAGCGTGGACAGGGGATGCACCACATTTGTCTTGAAGTGGACGACATTGAAGGGATGATGTCGCAACTAAAAGAAAAGAATATTCGCCTCATCAATGAAGAACCACGTGCCACGGCTGATGGAAAGAAATACGCATTCATTCATCCAGAGTCAACGGGCGGGGTGCTGGTGGAGTTGTACCAGATCTAACACTACCCGCTCTGTCGGGGGCTTAGCCCCCGACAGAGCGGGTAAATCAATTTGAAATATACCCATGTCAGAAAACATTGAAACCACTTTGAAAAATGAGTGCGGCCTTGTAAAAGACCGCCCGATTATTGTCGGCGTTTCGGGCGGGCCTGATAGCCTGTGCCTGATGGATACATTGCGGCAGGCTGGCTATTCAATTATTGTCGCGCATTTCAACCACCAACTTCGCCCGGAATCAAGTCAGGATGCGCGTATGGTTGAAAAGACCGCCTCGCGTTTGATGCTCGGCTGTTATATAGATGGCGCGGATGTGCGTGCATATGCCGACCAGGAGAAGTTATCGCTCGAAGAAGCTGCCCGCAACCTGCGTTATCGTTTTATGTTCAAATTGGCACGTGAACGAAACGCCCAGGCAGTGGCGGTCGGACATACTGCAGATGATCAGGTGGAAACAATCCTTATGCACTTCCTGCGTGGAAGCGCGCTCAATGGTTTGAAGGGCATGTCCCACCGCTCGATCATAAAAATGTTCGACCCTGAGATTCCCATTGTGCGTCCCTTGTTAAATACGTGGCGCGAAGAAACAGTTATATATTGCGCGGCAAATGGCTTGCGCCCACATTATGATTCAAGTAATGACTCGATTGACTTTCAACGCAATCGCATCCGTCATCTTTTGATTCCCAATCTTGAAAGTTATAACCCAAAACTTCGTGAAGCCGTTTTGCGCATGTCGCAATCGCTCAAGGGTGATTATGCACTTTTGATGGAGATGTTGGAAACAGCCTGGCAGGAAACCGTTTCGGATGTGGAGGAGAATTCCATCATCTTCGACTTTGACCTGCTTTCCAAGTGCTCGCTTGGGCTCCAACGTAACCTGGTCAAACATGCCATGCAGACTTTAAGTCCTGAAGTGGATGTGAGCTACTCCACACTGGAACGCGCCGCCGCAATGATCAACAACCCCACCAAGTTGTCGCGCATGGATTTAAAAGGCGGTTTGAGGATGTTTCGCGAGTCAAATCATTTATATGTTTGCACATTAAACGCGGAATTGCCATTTAATCTTTGGCCGCAATTGATGGGGACAATATCTGTCCCCGTCTCAACCCCGGCCCAGGTTGAACTTGCGGGCGGGTGGAAATTTAATTGTGAACATTGGAGTATGCCTGTTTTGGCGCGAGAGCAAGCTGAAAGAAATGAAGACCCGTTTCAGGTCTGGCTGGATGCGAAAAATTTGTCAAAACCACTTAAGCTGCGGGCGCGGCGTCAGGGTGATCAATTTACTCCATTAGGTCTTGATGGACACACGCAGAAGCTTTCCGATTTTTTTGTAAACGTGAAGATGCCTCAGCGCGCGCGTGAGAATTGGCCTTTGTTATGCGCGGGGGATGAAATTATCTGGGTGCCTGGATATCGCCCCGCACATCCATATCGCCTGACGGAGTCTACAAAAAACATTTTGTATTTTTCCGTTTCACGCCCGCGTGAGAAAAGTAGTCAATAAAAAATCCCATCCATTCAGGACGGGATTTTTTATTGACTAAGAGGTTATTTTATTTCACCGTTCAATTGTTTTATTTTAATGAATAACTCGCGCCATTGGATTTTGGATACGCCGAGTTTCTGGCGGATGGTATCCGCTTCGACGCCGGCTTGATAATCACGCAAGGCGCATGTCCAGCGGCACATGTCGAAGGACATGTGTTTGGTGAGGCTGGCTTCTGTGCCGATGTCTTCGAGCAGATATTCCAATCTGCGCGGCGACCAGGCAAAGACCTGGTCAACGGGCTTGTATTGGGCGAGATATTCTTTGTAGGCGGCAATCCAGTCTTCCTGTAAGTCAATCTTGCGTTCCTTGTAGCGATTGGCCGGGCTGGCATACCGAATAAAAATGTGCGGACCGTTCTTTGCTTCAAGGTCAATATGATTGATGTGGATGCCAAGACATTCGCTTTTCTTGATGCCTGTGGTGAGCAACAGGTATAAGAGAGTATAGGTGCGCGCATCCGGTTTTTTCTCGCGGCGGTGACGATCTGCGGCAAGCAGGACTGCTTCGTATTCATCCTCGGTCAATACTTGTGGAAGGGGACTGATGGCGGAGCGCTGCAAAACTTTTTCGGCGGGGTCAATGGATAGTGTGCCATGTTGGTGCAGCCAGCGAAAAAATGATTTTACCGATGTGATGCGCCGTGACAAAGTCTTGGGGCTGCATGGGACACCGCGCTCTTTTTCCATCCACTCGAAGAAGCGATTGAGGTCGTCTGTGGTGATATTGCCAATGGATTGGTCGGGGGCTAGGAATTGGGTGAGCAAGCGAACGTCTGAAAGAAATGCTTTGACTGTATTCGGGGAACGTCCCTGATCGTACATGAACATCTCCCAGCCGTTGAAAGCGGTGGGGAGCAGGGTTTTGCTTGTGATATGTGCGGAATCAGATGTTTTTGCCATAAGTTGATCCTTGTGCGGGAGCGCATAGTCTTTTCGTATAGTTTAGCGAATATAAGGAGGGTTGTCAACAGGGGAAATGTATGAAAATGACCGCATGTATGGTGAACTGAGTGACAGCGCGTCGTAGCAGACGGGTTGATGAATCTAATGCAACAGTAGAGTCTACTCGCTGGTATTTTCCTGTTGAGTGAGGTGCGACGCACTCTTGCCAATTAATGCGACAAATCCTGCGGTTGGAAGCATGGCTCATAATCATAGCCGAGGATGACGCGATATTGCACAGGGTTGTTTGCGTCGGGTAGGGAAATTACATTTGCGGAGTACAGGTTGAGGGTGGAAATGATCGTCTGTCGTTGAGTAGAATCCTGTCCGGGGGTGAAGTCCACAATGACAGAAGAAGTATAGTCGCGGCGGTCAGCATTTGAAAGAGTGGTTTGGTAGCCAGCGTAATTGAGGCGTGAGGCGGCGAGGGCATCCCAGGTGTCGAAGGGGGAGCCGTTTTGCACATCCACTGTGATCGTTTTGCGCTCAACCGCATATGTTGAAAGCGTGGTGGCTTCGATCAGCATTTGGTTTAGTTCGGCTTCGTTAGGCAGCAAAACAGCCGCGCCGCCGGGAGTTGTCCACGAACTGACGTACGGCGGGCGGATGTAGTAGCCGCGAATGTTTGCATTGGTGAAATTAACCGCATAGGGTGATATGAGCAGCAGGTCAGTAAGCCCAAGGTCTGTGATGATGGTGCTGGAGAAATCATTATAGAGTTGTGGAATCTTGCTGAAGGTGTCGGTCTGCAAGGCTTTCGAGAAAATGGTGCGGATGACTTCCTGCTGGCGGCGTCCGCGGTCAAAGTCATTGGACTTGGAGCGTGAGCGTGCGTACCAGAGTGCAAGGTCGCCATCCATGTGAACCTGCCCAGGTCCGATGGTGAAAAGCCACCAATTGTTTTCATTTTCAGGGTCGTAGGTCGGGTCGATCAAACGCCAATCTGTGAATGCGCAGGAGATCGGCACTTCAACTCCGCCGAGGGTATCTACAATGCGGCGAAAGCCGTCGAATTCGACCATGGCGGTGTGGTCAATGCGAATGCCGAGGTTGTATGCAATGGTGTCTTTTAACAGACCTGGTCCGCCGCCTGCGTAGCCGGTGATCTCTCCGCTCTGATAGGCTGTGTTGATGCGTTGCATTCCAACAGTGGGAATGTAAATCCATAAGTCGCGTGGAATGGAGATGAGCGATACCTGCCCGTCCTTGGGCCAGACGATGGCAATGACAAGTGTATCGGTGCGATACGATGCGCCGGGCCGTTTATCTGAGCCGATGAGCAGGAAGTTGATCGTCTCGTTGTCAGTGAGAGGCGGCAGGGGGGTTGGGTTGACCGCTACGGATTCAGCAATCGGAGGCGCGGCCGCTGTCGGAAATAGCTGGCTAATATCCACTGTGGCAGTGGGGTTGATTGGGGGGATTGGCGTGGGCGAAGCGGTTTCAGTGGGGAGGATTTGTTCAGGTGCAGGCGTGCTTAAATTGTATGACAACAATAAGGAAGGCTGTGTGGGTGTAGAAAGTGAGGGTTGAAACGGTGTGGGCGTAGGTGATGGATTTGGCGCGGAGGTAATTAATATAAAGGGTTGGGAGGCTGAACTCGATGCTTGCGGTTTGGCGCCACAGGCAGATAACATGGTTACAGAAACGAAAAATAAAATGAAACGGAGCTTGGATGATTTCATGCGCGTGTTTGGAAGGTGTAATAAATCAGGGCGTGTTTCAGATGTTGATTCAAAAACATCCCGAAGGTTTTGACAGATGCTCCAATTGGCTCAAATCAACCTGCGGGATGGTTATTTTAACTTAATGTGAATATGGTTAGCAAATCGGTGCGGGCTACACCTGCCATGGCGGGCGGTGCCAGGGAAAGCCCTGCCTCAGTTCAAAAAAGTTCTTCGGACTGGTTTTTTAGCCCCGAAGGGGCTTCCATGTACTGAGCGAGGGACTGCGTAGCGTCCCGACCGTTTCGAGCAAATTAACCTTATCCATTATTCACGTTAACTTAATGAAACACCCAAAAATTGTTGTTCTGTGTTTATACAGTCCCCTTCTTTATTGTTGAGGTTCTGGGGATATTGGGGTTGGGAAGGGTGTGAGGCTTGCCGTGGACGTGGGAACAGCCGTGAGGGTGGGTATCTCTGTTGGCGTGGCTGGCACAGATGTGTCAGTTGGCACGACCGTGATCGTGAAAGGCAACGCTGTTTCGGTTAATAGGTCGGTGGGGTATGGAGTGATTGTGTTTCCGGGCACTGGCGTTGAATGCGGCACAGGCGTGCGTGTGGCGACATTGGGTACCCAAAGTATTTCACCAACATAGATCAGATCGCTTGTCCGACAGTTGACGACCTTTAGTAACCCTGTGGTTGTATAGTGGTTGGCTGCAATGGCATAGAATGTATCACCGGGATTAACCATGTAACCTCTTACCCATCCAACCGCACCCTGATTGCATAACACGGGCGTGTTGGTAGCCGCAGGGGGAGCATATAAAATTGAGCCTGCTATAAGGTCGTCAATAATTAAACAATTTGCGCGTCGTAATTCATCTTTGCTGGTGCGGTAACTTGCCGCGATGCTGTCAAGTGTTTCTCCAGCCTGGATGATAATTTGTCCCCAGCCTGTTGGCGGCAGGCACGAAGCTGGCGGTATGGCTGTATTTGTGGAGGTTGGCGTAATGCTGGGAGTTGGAGATTCAAGCCCAATTGTCGGGGTCAGCGTAGGCGGTAATGTCAGGGTGGCGGTTAGAGGCGCGGGAGAGGGGAGCAGGTTATCAATCGCCGTGGCAGTCACTTGCGGAGCAAACTCCACAAGTGAAATGGATAATGCTCCGACCATCAATCCAACTGAGATCAAAGCCACTACCAGCGCGTTGCCAAACTCGCGCAAATGCATTATTTCTTTCCTTTGGGACTTTTGTCGGCAACGCCGCCAGCGATGGGCAATAGCACGCTAAACGTAGAGCCAACACCCTGCTCGCTTTCCACCCAAATTCGTCCATGATGTGCTTCTGTGAGAGTCCTTGTGATGGAAAGTCCCACACCGGTATCGCCGACGCCTTGAATGAGCACGTTGTCTGCGCGATAAAGGCGGGTAAAGACGCGCGGAATATCTCCAGCTGCGATGCCACCGCCGGTATCTGTTACTTGAATTAGGATGAATTCTCTATCTTCCTCGGTGCGTGTTTGGACTTTGAGCCTGATCTTGCCTTCGAATGGAGTTGCCGCCCCCGCGTTTTGCAGGAGATGAATAAGTATCTGTTGCAAAGCTTCACGGTCTGCCTGGATGGGCGCAAGTTTTTTGGGCAGTTCAAGGTGCATGGAGATGTTCTTTTCACGCACCTGAGTGCTTGTGTAGGCCATGGCGTTGTCAATCACGGCATTTAAATCCACAGGCTCGAGTTTGAGGTCATTTAACTCTGCTTCCAGTGTGGTGATCTGGATCATGTCATCTGCCAGACTGTTGATGCGTTCCGTGGAGGCTTTGATGCGCTCTACAAATTTGCGTTGTAATGCGCCAAGGATGCCCACTGATTCCCCCAGAAGCAGGTCGGTGTACCCAACAATTGAAGATAGTGGCTGGCGCAATTCCTGAGAGATGGATGCGACCACTTCAGCCTGCTCTGTGCTCTTGATGGCCACATGACCTTTTTCCAGTTCGTGCGCTTTCATATTGGCGTCTGCGAGTTGGTTTTGCAGGCGGGCCAATTCCTGCAGGCTTGCCTTTAATTCCTGCTCCATCTGTGAGGACGAGGAGGATGCTGTTTGAATGCTTTTGCCTGCGCGCAGCTCTCCATTTTCAAGTTGCAATTGCTCGATGATGCGCTGTGATTCCTCTTGCGCGACAAGCAAGGATGCCATTTCCACAGAGTTACTCTTTTGTCCCTCTGCGCGCGCAGATTCCAACTGCTGGGTAAGTTCCTGCACATGGCGTTCCAGGTCAGTGATTCGCGCATGTGTTTGATTGTTTTGTGCTTCCTGTTTATTTGCGTTCTGGCTCCGCTTGATAATCGGTACCAGGGCGGCCGCAATGTTAGAGAGATAAGCCTGATCTTCTGCCGTCCATGTGCGGTCCGAATAAGGGGAGAGCAAAAGCACACCACCCAGAGATTCTTTCTCCGGCGTGAGGATTGGCACGCATAGTAAGTGACCGGGGTTTGTCAAGCCAAGAATATCGCCCAGACCTTTAACGTCTGCCGAAGTACTGCTGGCCGGCATTCGTAATGGACGCCCGCGCTGCAATGAATTTGCCAGCATTGGGATTGAGCTTTTGTTCAGTGAACCGCCGTCCAAATTGTCTTCGCGGATCAGGTCGTACCCGCCTGCAATCACCAGTTGATTGTTATTGTCTGTCAGGTAGATCATAAAGCACAGATCGGAAAGCATGGTTTGTGCAATGGCGCGTGTGATCGCCTGACTTACTTTTGTGGGATTTGTTTCCGCCGCAAGTGCGAGCATTGCATGGAAGGTTTTTGGGTCTGTGCTATACCGTCTGCGCTCAGGCAGTCCTGTATCTTGTTCTTTGGTTGTGGGTCGTACAGGAGTATTGACTCCAAGGGGCGATTGCAATGAGAATCGTTGTGGCAAAGTAAGCAGGATCGGATAAGCCGCCATGTAAGCAAGGCGCACAATGCCCGAATAATTCCCCTCAACCGGGAAGAGCAAATGTCCAACATGACCGAGGAATCCAATCGTAAGCAAAATAATTCCGTTCCACATGCCGTCTGGTTTGCGGACGAACAGTGTGGCGATCCCGATCAGTGTGGCGAGTAATGAACTGACCTGCCAGATCCAATCATCATTGGTTTGGTTGTAACTGGTGGATGCGATCTGTGGCTGCCATATAAGCAGGCTTAATCCCAGTGCGGTGATGACCAGCACGCTTAACAACGTCGCCGCAGCATCTGCCGTCTGACTGGGTTCGGGGAAGGCATAGAGCCAGGTGATCCAAATAATTCCAAATATGATGTAAGCGCGGTCCAGGGGAGGCAGGATCGCTTTTGGGTCAATCAGGTGTTGCCAGCCCAGTCCGCTAACCACGAACATAATCACTTGCACCACAAGCAATACGCCAAGCCCCACGAAAGCCCGGCGTGCCTGCGGGAATTCACTTGCCCGCCAGTGATTAAAAGCTGACTGGAGCGCGCTTGCAACGGCAAACACCAGCACAATATAATAAATTAAGTCCCCGGGAGGGACAGTCAGTTGGGTAAGGATTAAACTGGTAAATGCGCTCATATCACCTGTTATTATACTGCCAGTTCAAAAAAACATGGTTTGTGTGGTCTATTCGTATTCCAGTGATAAAGCATATGGTGGGTAATGAGCATTTTGAACCGTCATATGCGCTGATCGCAAGGCGTTATTATCAATTCCTGAATATTCACGGGTGAAAGCACAGGGAAGATAACCTATGCCGAAAGAGGTATACATGCGAAATTCTGCGAACGTTTATTTTTCATGATTGTCTTCTTGCTGGGCGGTCAAACTTTTATATCTTGTCTTGTCACAATTGCTTGAAAATTGTATCTGGACGATTGCCAAAATTCCACCACAGCAAGCTGAGAAATAAAACCGCCATCACCACGACCTGTACGTATACGACCTGTGCAAGCGTTTGATGGAACAGGATAATTCCAAGCACCTGAACAACTCCGGCGGCAATTGCAAAGCGTGTCTCAGCGCCTTTGCCAAGCGAGAGTCTGTACATGATGACAACGTTCGCCATCGCATATAACGAAGTGGCGAGGGCATACAGCCAGAGTAGGGGGGCAATGCCAAGATATTGCGCGCCAAACAAAATCTTCACGATCCATTCAGGAATGACCAGCGTAAGTAAAACGATTGGCGCAGAAACGGCCAGCACAATGCCAAGGGACAGCCAAAGTAAATGTTCATGCGCCTCGCCCATCTTTTGTTTTTGGGCGACAATGGGAAACATGGTGGTCACCACAGACCACGTCGCAAAAAATACAATACGGCCGATTAATGCCAGCGCTGCGTACTGCCCGGCCTGTTCAGGCGCATAAAACCGCTTCACCAAAATCACATCACTATTGTTGATGAGGATCTGTCCCAATTGCGAAACCAGCACGGGCATTGCGAATGTAATTAATTCAGCACGTATTTCTTTCGAGATGTCTTCTTTTGTGAACAGATTTTTGACTGCCAGTCTCGCCGTTAACCATGTGAAGACAAAGGACAGGCTGATGCCGATCACCGCGCCATTGACGGAAAGTCCCATTGCCACCAAACCAATGCTGACAAGGAGACGCGTCCACATCTCAACCTGATAGCTGGCTGCTAAAATCCCAAAGCGGGTCTGTCCCTGTAGGATTCCACGCTCCACGCCTTGCAGCAGGCTGAAAGGCAATGCCGCCCCGAAGATAATGAACGGGAGGGACGATTGCGTGTGAAAAAAGTTCTGCAGAAGCGGCGCGAAAGCGATGAATAAAACTGTCAGCGTAAGACCAAGCCCGGCGGCGGCGCGCCAGATAAAACGTCGGATGGAGGCGAGGGCTTTTAGATCCCCGTCAGCGGTGTGGATGGCCGAATAACGGGCAGTCGTCATCTGGATTGGAGCGGTAAGAAATGTGACGACAAGCAGCAAAGTGACGATCAGGGAAAGGTCGGCAAAAAGAGACGGACCCAGCCAGCGTCCCATGATGAGGTTGTAGATGTAATTACCGGCATTGACCACCGTCATGCTGATCATGAGCAGTGCGCTTGCCGACGCAAGTTTCGAGCGGAATAGTTCTTTGATCTTGTTCATTTCTTTTCGAGGGCGGCTTGCACGGTTTCAATTACCGTTTTTGAGCTGGCTGGCTTGCTAAGAAAACCTTGTATGCTTTCCTGTTCCGCCTGAATGCGTTCGATATCGTCACTGCTGCCGGTGATGAAGATGACTGGGAGTTGGGAAAATTTTGGGTCGGCTCGAATGTGTTTGAGAAGCGTAATGCCGTCCATGACCGGCATGACCATATCAAGGATCGCCAGGTCAATTTTGGATGTTGCAAGCAGGCTTAAAGCTTCTTCTCCATTGGATGTGGTGAAGGTTTCATAACCTGCTTTCCTCAGTGTGTAATCCAGAATGCGCTGGTTGGTCGGTTCATCGTCAACGATTAAGATGGTTGTCATGGGATTCTCCGCAGGAAGGCTTGATTATGAATCAAAAACCTTTTGGAATGATCTCGGATGATTCGATGGAGGTGAATACCTGGTCGAATTTCGTCAACTTGAGAATACGCGAGGCGGCTTCTTCACGCGGCCACACAAGGCGCACGTCTCCATTTTTTAGGCGCGCGCGTTTTAGCGCGCTGACCAATACCGCCAACCCGGCAGAGTCAAGCATGGTCACTGCGCTGAGGTCGAAGACGAAGTGGTTGAATTCCTGCGCGAAATAGCCGTCGCACATTTTGCGCAGAGCGGAGGCTTCAAAAGCATCGAGACGACCGCATAGGGACAGGCTGACAATTCTCACAATATGTTCGGTGGGTTGTATTTCAAGGGTCATGATGTGCCTCTTTCTTTATCATCTGGGTTGCGGACTTTAGTCCGCTTTTACAACAACACGGACCAAAGTCCGCATTCCAATTTCTCTGCGTAAGGTGTATCAGCAGTTAAAAACGTTTTTTTAATTGCCATATATTCCTGCCATTTTCGGTTGTGTACTTCACTTCATCCATGATCATTTTGATCAATGCCATTCCATACCCCCCTTCGGCCAATTCGGTTGGATCGGGCATTTCAACAGCTTCGAGATTGACATTGGCGCGCATACCTGTATCTTCGGTTTGAATGATCAGCATGTTGGATTCGAGTGTGAAGGACACAAGGATGGTTTTTGCCGCATCATTTTCGCAGGCGTGTTCCACAAGGTTGGTGAGTAGTTCCTGCAAGGCAAGTTCGCAGCCGTTGACGAAATCCTCCGAAACCTTTGTTGAAGAAAGGATTTCACGCAGGCGTTTTGCAGGTACGCGGAGCATTCCATAAGTGGCGAAG
>DYDH01000386.1 GCA_020717985.1 Herpetosiphon sp.
ATTGGAATTGAAAATCCGTGAAAATCTGTGCTAATCCGTGGCAAAAAATACCGACCACGTTTAAGCGCGGTGCGACCAAACAACCGACGAAGGAGAAATATGTCAACAAATCGCTTTTGCAAATCATGGTACACAATACTATTGCTCTCGGTTCGCTCATTTTTGACACCAGAAACTGGAAATTGAGTAAACTTGGAGAATGTCCAAGCCTACCGTCATTACCGAACACGTTTCTGATATTCCATTGTTGATCGAGCAAATGCGCCACATGCAGCTAATATCCCTGATCGATAAACACTTTGCGCCTCACGGGAATTGGGACGGTCTCACGCCGGGTCATCTAACCGTGTTGTGGCTGTGTTATATCCTATCGGAAGGCGACCACCGCCTCAATCAGGTTGAAGAGTGGGCGCAAGATCACTTGCTGACCTTACGAAGTTGCCTGTCGCCAGGCACGCGCCGTCTGGATGCCAGCGACGACCATTTAGCGCGCTTGCTGGACATGTTGGGCAACACCGAAAACTGGGAGCCGTTTGAAGAAGACTGCGCTCAGGGGCTCATCCGCACTTATGCGTTAGAGCCGCAGGTCAACCGCACAGACAGCACGACAGCCAGAAGCTACGGGCGTGTGACGGCGGATGGGTTGTTTCAATTTGGGCATAGCAAAGACCATCGTCCCGATTTGCCGCAAGTCAAAATCAACCTGACCACCCTTGACCCGTTAGGTTTGCCATTGGTTACGCAGGTCTATCCGGGTCAAAGCAGCGACGATCCTTTATATGTGCCAGCCATCGAGCGCACACAAGCCTGTCTGAAGCAGTCGGGTCTAACGCACATTGGCGACAGCAAGATGGGAGCGCTATCCACGCGCGCTTATGTTCAACACAGCGGCGACTACTACTTGACGCCGCTGGCTTTAACGCAAATGTCGGCGGGTGAAATTGACAAGCGTTTAGCCTCAGTCTGGAGCGGTCAACAGCCTTTGACGGCTGTTTATCGTCCCGCCGCCAAAGGGACACGGCGGGAAAAAATCGCCGAGGGCTTTGAATGGACGGAAAGCCTGACAGCGACCGTGAAAGAGCAAGCCTGTCAGTGGACGGAACGACGGTTTCTGATGCGCTCTTTCAAGTACGCCACAGCCCAAGAGAAAGCCCTGCGCGCGCGTCTGACGCAAGCCCAAGCAGATTTGTTCGCCTTGAACCAGCGTGGGCGCGGGCGTCAGCGCTATCCGACCCAAGTCCTCTTGGAAGAAGCCGTTCAAACGATACTCACGCAGTATCAGGCGGATGGATTGCTTAAAATTCGCTACGAAGCGCAACACACCACTCGCGCGGTGCGCGCTTATGGCGCCGCCCGTCCCGCGCGAACCGAGGAAACGGCTGATTATTTTCTGCGTATGTCGGTCAACGCCACAGCCTTGGCGCACGCTATTCGGAGGTTGGGATGGCGCGTCTATGCCGCCAACCACCCCAAACGGAAACTGGCCCTCGCCCAAGCCGTAGACGCTTATCGTCACCAGTATCTGGAAGAGCGCGGCTTTGGACGTCTCAAAGGACGCGCCTTGGCTTTGACCCCGTTGTATCTGAGCAATGACCAACGGCTGGCGGGTTTGATTCGCCTGCTGTCCCTCGGCTTGCGCGTCTTGACCTTGGTGGAATTTGAAGTGCGACGGCAATTACAAAATTCTCAAACTGACTTGGCAGGCTTGTATGCCGGGCAACCGAAGCGGGCGACCACACGCCCCACCACGGAACAACTTTTGCGCGCCTTCAAATCGGTTACATTGACTGCCTGGCGCACGGGGCAGGATACTTGGCAGACGCATCTTTCGCCGCTTTCCAAGACCCAACAACGCATTTTGAAATTATTAAAATTCCCTGCGAAAATTTACCAGCGCTTGGAGAAACAATCTTTAGTTCTCGCTCCCAAAATGGGCGAACCGTGAGTATAGTGATCATATTGCAAGTTACTTTGAGGCAACAATGTTCCATGAAATTACTCATGCTGCATGTATCGCAAGTGAAAGTGCAAGTCAAACTCCTGATGATGGTAGGTGTTCTTCTTATGCGGATGAGTTTGGAAACACCACCCCAGATTCTTTACCAACAGAGACAGGTTATGATCCGGCACACTGGAACTGGGGTGAGGATTTAGCGGTTTCTCTCACAATAATATATTATGGGAATAAACTACAACATTGGAAATTTAGTGGTGGCTTCTATGATCAAAAGTTGCTTTGGTTTATTTCTTGGTCAGAGTATGCCCCCGCGGACCTTAGATACTCATGGTTCGCTAGACATGGAGGTTTGCAGTCGTATGATCCGACGGAATTTCCTCCCACGCACTAGCTCCTGATCTCGGTAAGGATCAAATCTTAACCTAGCTGAAAAGCAAAAGAGGTCCAATGAAATCGAAAACCATAACTCTCATCTTGGGAATAATATTGTTGATAATCGTGCCTATAGTGACGTATACCATTACGAGAAGTAAAGAGGATATTCAACAAGAGACTCCTTCCTGGCGAGGCATCACTCCAGGGCAGACCACCTATAAGCAGGTGGTAGCATTGCTTGGCGAACCGGACAAAAATGGCGAATCGCATGGAGAGCCATATTTCGAATATAAGGCTTCAAACTATGAACACCACGTAAACAGGATTTACTTCAGTACTAAACTGTTTGACGATCCGGTGGTATCCTGGTTGGATGTCGAAACAGGTGTTGATAGGAATAACCCATATTATATTCATCAGGCCATGATTGAATATAACATCCCCGACACCGCAGCAAAAAGAATGTTTGGA
>DYDH01000108.1:0-5285 GCA_020717985.1 Herpetosiphon sp.
CTTTAACTTGGGACATTCCAAACGAGTCATCCATCCAAAACTTTGACGGAAAATTTCACGGACCCATGCGTCTGCGAATTGCGCTGGCGAATGATTATCAAGTGCCTGTGGAAACTTTGAAGACCCAAATGGGAATCGAAAACGTGACGGACATCGAGTCGTCGTTTGGGATTGATATAAATGCTGATGTGAACATGCTGAAACTCGCGGGCGCGTACGGCGTGTTCGGCACGCAGGGCGTGTACTTTGGGCAAAACATCGGCGACACTTTTTCGCCCGCCGCCGTGCTGCGCGTGGAAAGCGCTGACCATGCCTCGCTCTTGGATTGGACTCTGCCGCAGGCGAAACCCGTGCTGACGCCCGCGCTGGCGTATTTGATGACGAATGTTTTGAGCGACGAATCGGTGCGTTGGGCTTCGCTCGGCAAATCGAACGCGCTTGAAATTGGACGACCCGCTGGCGTGAAGATTGGGCAAACGTCTGACGGGCGCGATGCGTGGGTGGTTGGATTCACGCCGTCGCATGTGGTGGTGACGTGGACGGGCGTGCATGGCGAGAATGAAACTGTCTCGCCGCGATTCCCCGCCGCGCTGTGGAATGCGTTGATGCAGACCGCTTCGGCAAATGTCCCCGCTGACGGTTGGACCATGCCACAGGGAATTTTCACCGTGACCGTCTGCGACCCATCGGGCATGCTGCCCACGAAGGAATGTCCCAATTTGGTGAGCGAGATTTTCCTGAACGGCAGTGAACCGATTCAAGCCGACAATTTATATCGTGAGTTTGGAATCAACCGCGAAACAGGTTTGCTCGCCACCGTTTTCACTCCGCCCGAATTGATTGAAAATCATGTCTACATGCTCGTCCCCGAATCGGCGCGTGATTGGGCATTGAGCGCAGGCTTGGAAATTCCGCCCACATCTTACGATGCCATTCAATCCCCGCCCGTCAAGCCGACCGTGAATATCACAGCGCCTGAGTTGTTCGCAGAAGTCAGCGACGTGGTGAAAATCGTCGGCACGGCTTCGGGTGAAAATTTTAGTTACTACCGCGTCCAAGTCGGCAAGGGACTCAATCCGCAAACATGGACTCAACTCGGCGGCGACATCATCACGCCCGTCGAAAGCGGCGTACTGGCAGAATGGGATACCAAAGGTTTCAGCGGGTTGTATGCCGTTCAGTTGCAGGTGGTCAGGTCAGATCAAATTGTGGAGACGGCGGTGATTCAGGTGACGGTCAAATAGCGATTAGCTGTGAGCGTTTAGCTAAAAGCCAACAGCTAACTGCTCACAGCTAAAAGCTAATCGCTAACAGCTCAAAGCTAAAAAAACACGGAGGAAATCATGAAAGACTTTCGCACGTTAAAGGTTTGGGAAAAAGCACACGCGGTGACACTGGCAATCTACAAGGCAACCGAAAAATTTCCCAAGCATGAATTGTACGGATTTACAAGTCAAATTCGACGGGCGGCGGTTTCCATTCCAAATAACATCGCCGAAGGCTGCGGACGGGATAGCGACGCGGAACTCAAACGATTCTTCGTCATCGCCATGGGGTCAGCCAGTGAAGTGGAATATCTGCTCTTGCTTGCGCGTGACTTGAATTATCTCCCCGAAGAAAATTATCAACCCCTCACCGCCGACTTAATAGAAGTGCGGCGAATGCTAAACGCCTTCATCCAAAAGTTGAAAGCATCCATTCCACCCCGCCGCACCGCTAATAGCTAATCGCTCGAAGCTAATCGCTAACCGCCCCCATCCCTCTTCACCTGATACGTATCAAAATCCCTCGCTACAACCGCATTCGGAAAAATGGACTGCGCTTCGGCGATGACATCCTTTTCACGATAGCGGCGCGAGATGTGGGTCAGGATTAATTTCTTCACCCCCGACTTGATTGCAAGTTCCGCGCCCATACGGGCGGTGAGATGCGAGAACTGTTTCGCCATATCCGCTTCTTCATCCAAATAAGTGGACTCGATGACCAGACCGTCCGCGTCTTTGCAGGCTTCGACCAAATTATCCACCCTGCCAGCATCTCCCACCACGACGAGTTTACTGCCTTTTTCCCACGCGCCAAGCACATCGTCAGGCTTGATGATTCTGCCGTCGGGCAGAGTAATCTCTTTTCCGGCAACCAGATCGCGGCGTTCGGGTCCGAAGGGCACACCGAGTTCATCCGCCTTTTGTGAAAGGAAGGGACGGCGCGCTTTTTCCTCAAAAATATATCCAAGACAATCGGGGCCGCGGTGCGTGACCGAAAAAGCGGTGACCGTAAAATCATCAGCTTCAAAGATGATGCCAGGCTTGATCTCTTTCAAGATCAACGGCATGGGGGGCTGGTTGCCGCGCAAGACAACATCGTAAAGAAGCGTTTTCACGCGCTCCAGCGTACTGCGCCCGCCGAAGATATTAAGTTCGTCAATTGATTCCCAGCGCAGAAGCGTGGAAAGCAGACCGCCCAACCCAAGGATGTGATCGAGATGACCGTGCGTTAATAGAATACGAGTCAGGCGCTTGAATCCGATCCCCGATTGCAGGATCTGTCGTTGCGTGCCTTCGCCGCAATCAATCAAAAAGCGGTATTCGTTATGAGAAACGACCTGCCCTGCAAGTCCGCGGTGGGCGGAAGGCGCAGAAGCGGATGTGCCGAGAAAAAGTATTTCGAACAAAGTTTTGAGTCCTTGATTTTTTCAACAATGGATCGCACGGTAGGTCACGTTTGAAACGTGACTGCGGCAATTGTACCTTAAAGAAAACAGACCATTTGTGCTATAATCTTTTTGAAATTTGAATTGCAGACATTGCGCAATCTCATCCTTCATTCTTCATAATTAATCCCTTCCATTTCATGCCACTTCTTAAACCTTCCGCTCCCCCAAAGAAAAGCACAAAGCCCACTGCCAAAACCTTGTCTCCAAAAAAGGGAGGGGCCTCGCACGGCAAACATGCGTCACAGGGAAAATCACACCAACCGCCGCCTCCGCCCGCGCTTTCCTTTTGGGACCAATTATCCGTCGAACGCAAACTCGACGTGCTGGGCATTGGTCTGGCTTTCACTGGCATTGTCATGATTTTGGGTTTGATCTCCACTAACCGTTCTGAACTCATTGGCAAGACAATTTTTTTCTTCCTGAAAATTTTCGGCTGGGGTTTTTATGTCCTGCCGCTTGGATTATTGATCTTTGGCTTGTGGCTGGTCTTCCGCAAGATCGAGCGCATTCCCGCACTTGCCACAGAGCGCGTTGCGGGCAGTATCATTCTCTTTCTCTGGCTTCTCACCGTTTTGCATTCACTGGTCGCCACCAGCGAAACCGCCGAAATGATCGGCGGCGAAGGCCGGGGCGGCGGCACGCTTGGCGGCGTCTTCCTCCGCATCCTCGGGTTTGGGCTCGGCGACGGCGGCACATTCATCGCCCTGCTCGCCTGGCTGATTATCGGCATCGCAGTCTTTTTGGATAAGCCGGTGAAGGATTTATTCTCCTGGCTTGCGCCGATCTGGACTTGGATTCGGAAATGGCTGAATAAACCCATCGCATCTTCATCCAATCTTGAAGCTGGTTCTGTTTCGACAGAAGATTTCACGCCGATAGACCCCTCCGCCGTGCCCCCCATTGCCCCTGCCAGCAACGCGCAAAACGTTCAACATACACGCACAACCAGTGGTCCCTCCGTCATCCACTGGGAATTGCCTCAAGTCAGTGACATCCTTGACTCAGGTAACGCGCCCGCCATCAACGAAGATTTCATTCAACAACGCGCGCGTTTGATCGAAGAAACACTCGCATCCTTTGGCGCGCCTGCCCAGGTGGTCGCCATTAGCCGCGGACCTTCGATCACACAATTCGGCGTGGAACCATTATTTCTTGAAACACGCGGAGGAGTCAGAACCAAAGTCCGCGTCAGCAAGATCGCATCTTTGTCCGATGACCTTGCACTCGCATTGGCTGCACCGCGCATCCGCATTCAAGCTCCAGTGCCGGGGCATAGTTATGTCGGCATCGAAGTTCCCAACGAAGAAATGGCAATGGTCGCCCTGCGCGATATTTTGGAAAGTGACACATTCAAGCGATACACCAAACCTTTGAGTTTTGGCCTCGGACGCGACGTGGCGGGCATTCCCGTCATAGCCAGTGTGGAAGGGATGCCGCACATGTTGATCGCCGGCACCACGGGTTCCGGCAAATCTGTGTGCGTTAATTCCATTCTCACCTGCTTATTGCTTTACAACACCCCCGATGACTTGCGCATTGTTTTGGTTGATCCCAAGCGCGTGGAGTTGACCGGCTATAACGGCATCCCACATTTACTTGGTCCCGTGGTCGTTGAAATGGACCGCGTGATCGGCGCATTGCAATGGATGACGCGTGAAATGGACAAACGCTATCATCTATTTGCACAAGCTGGCTCGCGTAACATCATTGATTACAACGCAAAGATGAAATTACAGGAGCAGAAAAAATTACCCTACCTGGTTGTTGTTATTGACGAGTTGGCCGACCTGATGATGATCGCGCCCGATGAGACTGAAAAGACCATCACACGCCTTGCGCAGTTGGCACGCGCCACAGGTATCCATTTAATTCTTGCCACACAGCGTCCCTCCGTGGATGTGGTCACGGGTCTGATCAAAGCAAACTTCCCGGCGCGTATTGCCTTTGCCGTAGCGTCCAACACAGACAGCCGCGTTATTCTCGACCAGCCCGGCGCTGAAAGATTGCTCGGCCGCGGCGACATGCTCTATCAAGCGCCGGATGCCCCCGCCGCGGCGCGTTTGCAGGGCGTGTTCGTTTCAGACCATGAAATCCAAAGGCTGGTGGAATACTGGCGCAATCAAGCGGGCGGAGCAAGTCCCTATGCCGTTGCCGGCACACCCGCCGATTCTGTGCCGACCAATGTTCCGCTGAAACAAACGCAGTTATGGGATGAAGGCAAAAAAGTGGAAGGCGATCCACTCTTTGAAGATGCTGTGGAAATTGTCCGCAAGGAAGGACGTGCTTCCGTCTCCATGCTGCAAAGAAGGTTACGCATCGGCTACACCCGCGCCTCGCGCCTTGTGGATACAATGGAAGATAAAAAGATCGTCGGTCCGCCCGAAGGCGCCACGCAAATGCGGGCAGTATTGGATTATGGTCAGACCGCGCCGCCAAAGGATGATGGGATTTAGTTTTGTAGTTGTTTAGTTTTGTAGTAACGACTTCAGTCGTTTGGCAACATGACTGTAAGCGGCTGAAACCGCTTATGACACACTTTCGCAAGAGATCAAGTCAAAAATTCCGAGATTCG
>DYDH01000108.1:5297-15499 GCA_020717985.1 Herpetosiphon sp.
TTGCAAGCCGATTTGTGATACATAGTATAATTTCAATCACTACTCCCTTGGAGGAACTATGACTGAAAATAAAGCTGGTCCTGAGCAGAGTCGAAGGATCCGTGTGTTGGTTGCCAAACCCGGGCTTGACGGACATGACCGCGGCGCAAAAGTTGTAGCGCGTGCATTGCGTGATGCCGGCATGGAAGTGATCTACACTGGCTTGCGCCAAACCCCTGAAATGATCGCCGAAGCCGCGCTTCAGGAAGATGTGGATGTGGTGGGGCTTTCCATTCTTTCAGGCGCGCACATGGCGCTCACCCCCCGCCTTTTGGAATTGATGAAAAAAAATGGGCAAACACATGTCAAGATCTTTATTGGCGGAATCATTCCAGATGAAGATTTGCAAAGCCTGAAAGAAATGGGCGTAACCGGTGTGTACGGTCCCGGCGCATCCACCGAAGACATTATTCGTGATGTCAGGTTGTCAGTGGCTGGATAACGATTTACAAAACACAGAGTCTAATGTACTCTGTGTTTTGTTGTTAATTGATATTAAGCACCGTCCCGAAGGTTTGGACAGAAAATGAGCTTGGACTATAGAAACCTTCGGGACGTTCCTGGTAAGATGAGTTGTTAAATCTATGACCTATTCCCAAGCAGTTCTTAATGGTGACCGTCTCGCACTGTCCCGTCTGTTGACTCAGGTGGAGAATGACGCGCCCGAAGGCCGCACTGCGTTGGTTGAATTGTTTCCATACACGGGCAAGGCACACCTGATCGGCGTGACAGGCGCGCCAGGTACGGGAAAATCATCGCTGGTGAACCAACTGGCTTTGTATTATCGTAAAACTGAAAACAAGCGCGTGGCAATTGTTGCGGTTGACCCGTCGAGTCCGTTCACGGGCGGTGCCGTGCTTGGCGACCGTGTGCGGATGCGCGACCTTGCCGGCGATACAGGCGTATTCATCCGCTCGATGGCAACGCGTGGTTCGCTGGGCGGGCTGGCACAGTCCACGGCGAACATGGTGCAGGTGTTTGATGCGGCTGGGTTCGATGTCATTATTGTTGAAACTGTCGGCGCAGGTCAAAGCGAAGTGGATGTTGCCCGTCTCGCGCACACAACCCTGGTTGTGGAAGCGCCCGGGCTTGGCGATGATATCCAAGCCATCAAAGCGGGCATCCTTGAGATCGCGGATATACTCGTTATAAATAAAGCAGACCGTCCCGGCGTGGAAATGACAGAGAAGGCATTGAAGTCCATGCTGGAACTGGCGCACCCGACACAACATGTTTTTCTGCACCATGGAACTTATCTAAACGTGGCTGCTCCTGAAACAGGTTTGCAAAAACAATTATGGATTCCCCCCATCCAACGGACTGTATCCACCGAAGGCAAAGGCATCGTGGAATTGGCTGAGGCTATTGCGCGGCACGTGGCGCACTTAACTCAAAGCGGAGATTGGTCCGTTCGCGAGCGTGCCAGACTCGAGGTCGAGTTGGATGCGTTGGTCCGCGAAGAGTTGGTCAGCCGCTTTCGTCGGGATGTCCCACAAAAGCAGTATGATAGTATGCTTGAGAAAATCATCCAAAGAGAACTATCACCGGGTGAAGCGGTGAAGTTATTAATGAATGGCAGGTTGAAATGAGCATGATCTATGGTGAACGTGTGCGGTTACGCGCGACAGAACGGGATGACGTAAAAAAGTTTTTTGTGTGGGTGAACGACCCGGATGTGACAAGGTATTTGTCGCTGTATTTGCCGATGTCCGCTGTGGATGAAGAGAACTGGTTCGACGCGATGACCAAACGCGACCAAAATGAAAAAACACTGGTGATCGAAGTGCGCGATGGCGACGGCTGGAAGATGATCGGTAATTGCTGTGTGTTTGACATTGATCCTATAAGCCGCATGGGCGAACTTGGGATTATGCTCGGTGAAAAGGATGAATGGAATAAAGGCTATGGCACGGAAACGATGATATTGTTGCTGCGCCATGGATTTGACACGTTGAATTTAAACCGTGTCCATCTGCGCGTGTATGCGGAGAACAGGCGCGCAAAACGGTCCTATGAAAAAGCGGGCTTTGTGGAAGAGGGCCGTTTACGGGAATCCGTATATAAACACGGAAAATATGACGACGTGATTGTTATGAGTGTGCTGCGCTCCGAGTGGGTTGCGCGAATAAAGGAGAAATAAATGCGTCATGTACATCATGATCTAAAAGTGTACGGCGGAATCAAGCTCTTTGTGGGCACTGGTTCGCCTGAACTTGGGCAAAAAATTGCCGATTATCTCAAACAGCCTTTGAGCGAACGCAAGGTGATCGAATTCCCAAACGAGAATATTTTTGTAAAGCTGGGTGGAAGTGTGCGCGGGCAGGATGTATATGTGATCCAAACCACCTCCTCGCCTGTGCATCGTAATTTGATGGAATTGCTGATCATGATCCAAACTTTGCGATTGGACTCCGCAGCGCGCATCACGGCAGTTGTGCCATATTTATGTTATGGACGTTCCGATAAAAAAGACCAGCCGCGCGTGCCTATTACTGCGCGCCTGGTTGCGGACATGCTCGAAGTCGCCGGCGCGGATCGTTACATGACACTCGACCCGCACGCCGGGCAGGTACAGGGATTCTTCTCCATCCCCGGCGATGTGCTGACCGCTTCCCATTTGCTGGTGGGGCATATTAATAAAAATATCCGCGCCGGCATGAAAGACCCCGTAGTCGTTTCAGTTGACCTCGGCTTTGCGAAAAAAGGACGCAATTACGCCGCAGACATGGATATGCCCATCGCGTTCATTGAAAAACGCCGCCAGGGAAACGACGCAAAAGCCAAAGCGTTAACATTGATCGGCGATGTCAAAGACCATGATGTGATCATTGTGGATGATGAAGTGGATACCGGCGGTTCCATCTCGCAGGCTGTGGACGTGGTCAAGCAAAATGGCGCGCGTGATGTTTATCTGGTGTTCGTACATGCCATCCTATCCAAAAATGGAGCAGAGCGTCTGGCGTCCCTGCCGATCAAGCAGATTATCACAACCGATTCAGTTCCACTGTCTGAGGAAAAAAAGAAAGTCCTTGAAGGCCGCCTGACTGTGCTCTCCATTGCGCCGCTCCTGGGCGAGGTCATCAAGCGCGGACATGAAGGACGCTCAGTTGGTGAGATGTTCAACGAATAAAATGTCATTGCGAGGGTGATGTTCCCGAAGCAATCTCTCGATAAGTAGATTGCTTCGTCGGAAAGAGCAAGTGCCCTCCTCGCAATGACATGCCACATCCTTATGCCTGAACTCCCCGAAGTAGAAACCATCGCCCGCGCGCTGAAACCAGACCTGGTTGGCAGAACCATTCTCTCCGCCGACCTGCGCTGGGCGCGCACGCTTGCCATTCCCTCTCCTGCGCAATTCAAGAAACAGATAGCCGGGCAGGAAATACTGGATGTTTCACGCCGCGCAAAATACCTCATCATTCGCTTGAAAAATTACAATCTCCTTGTACATTTGCGTATGAGCGGGGATTTAATGATAAGAGCGGGTAAAATCAAACCGGAAAAACATGACCGGCTTTTGCTGCATCTTTCGGATCATCACTATCTGGCTTTCAACGATACGCGCAAATTTGGGCGCGTGTGGTTAACCGATCAGCCTGAAAAAATTCTTGGTAAACTTGGACCTGAGCCGCTCGAAAAAAGCTTTACTGCTCGATGGCTTTTTGAAAAACTACACCAGCGCAAACGTTCGTTAAAACCATTGCTCCTTGACCAGACCTTCATCGCGGGTCTTGGCAATATTTATACAGATGAATGTTTGCACATCGCACAGTTGCATCCACAGGCGGCATCCAATAATGTCACACAAAAACAGGCCGAGGCGCTGCATAATGCAATTCGCTCGGTCCTAAAAGAAGGCATCCGCCGCAACGGCGCCAGTATAGATTGGGTCTATCGCGGCGGAGATTATCAAAATCATTTTCGCGTGTATGGCCGCGATGGCAGTCCATGCCCTGTGTGCGGCGCCACGATTCAAAAGTTCACAATCGGACAGCGCGGTACGCACATCTGCCCAAATTGTCAGCGCTTGAGGTGAGTTATGACGATCCTGTATATTTTTATTGCGGTTATTGTAGGGTGGTTTATTGGCTTCCTTGATTCCAACCTGCGAACATCAAAAAAAATAGAAGCTGTTGAAGCCAATGCTGAAAAGATGATCGAGCAAGCCGAACAAAAACTTGCGCTTGCCTCCCAGCCCTCTCAAACTCAGCAGGATGATCCCGGCCTTCTGCGCCTCAAAAAAAATGGCGGGCGCTACACGCTTGAGCTGGATGGCACACTCGTCAGCGGCGAGTTATCTCAAGATAAGAGAAAGCGCTTGATCGAACTGATCACGGTCTTTCGTTTGTGGCTTGAAGGTGAGACATCTTCACCAGCCGCAGCCCAGCCTGCCGCGCCTGATTCTGTCCGAGACGCAATTCCCCGTCCCGTGCAGTCCTCCCCCAAACCTGTCCCCCCGGCCAGAAAACCCGAAGCGGAAAAAAATATCTCATCATTGAGCATCGTGCAACAAATTGATACTGTCTTGCAGGCTCACCTGGTGGATACACCTCTTGATAAACGGGGCATTCGTCTGCAAGAATCAATTCAAGGCGGCGTGGAAGTTTATGTCGGGTTGCAAAAATTTCTTGCGGTGGATGATGTCCCCGACGAAGCCATAAAAGCCGCCATCCGCGCCGCGATCGCGGAATGGGAAAAGAAATTCACACCGGGGTTGTGATTCAACAGGCTTGAAAGAAAAACGTGGTGCGTGTTTCGTAAACAGAACACGTTACAGCGTATTTATTCCCTCTTATATCTTGCGGATAACACCGGACAGAATCCGCCTTCGGCGAGTTCCGCGGTTACATTTGGCGCATACAGTTGACGTAAAGCGTTTGAGCTATACATCGAGCCCATGCACAGCAGGTCGTAATTCCCTTCTTTGACCTCGGCAAATATCTCTTCCACAACATTTCCCTGCCTCGCTTTTACATTGGCAGTCAGTCCGTCTTTTTTTGCCACATTCAACGCCTGACGTAAACTTCGCCCAATCGGAGTATCTGTCTCTGCCAGGTTTTGCCAGTGGGCGCTCACGGTTTTTGCGGTTGGATAATTCAAATCCATTGGGGGAACGATGTGAAGCAGGGTGATCTCGGCGCGGCTTTTCATTGCCATTTGCATGGCGATGTGCTCGGCGGTCACTTCGTATCCAAGTCCGCCGATACAGATCAATATTTTTTTCAAAGGCAGTTTCGACTCTGGCACATACAGGATCGGCTGTTCAATTTCCTCCATCAAATGGCGAATGGATCGTCCCGTTAACATACGGCGGATTTGCGGACGGCCCAACGGTCCCAGCACAATAATGTAGTCACCCTGTTTTGCTTTGTGCGGAATGATATCCTCCGCATTCCCGTTTTGTACTTCGAGACTGTAAGTTATGCCGTTTTTCTGGAACAATTCGACGGCGCGCGCGAAGACATCCTCCAAAGGGTGGTGGTCGTCTATCGCAGCCGGACTCAGGTTCTCGGTCACGCCGAGAAGCGTTATATTCGTTTCAAGTGTCGCTGCGAGCCATGTGCCATATTCAATCGAAGGCCATGTCCCTTTAAATCCATTCGTTGCAATTAACAAATCAGGTTTCATAAGAGTTCCATTTATCGAAATAAGAATACACCTAACACCCCCGCACCGAGCAAGACCAGTGGAGAAGGGACTTCAAACCACAGCGCCACTGCACTGAGCGCGGCGATGAACAATGTGCGCCTGTCAATTTTTTTTGTCTGCCCTACATGGAAGAGCTCCCATGCCACCACAATGATCAGCGCGGCAATGGCAGGACTCATGCCCTTCACAAAACCTTTTAGCCAGTCCTCCTGTTGAAATTTCTGCAGGATTGCGGCTACTGCGAACATCATGACCGTGGGAGGGAGAACTGCGCCGAGCAGGGCAGTGAAAACTCCCGGCACTCCGCCCGCGGCAAAACCAACGAACATGGCAAGTTTTAGGGCTTCGCTTCCTGGCAGGACGTTTGAAAAGCCGACAGCTTCCACGAAGCGTTCTTCGCTCATAATTTTGCCGACTGCTTCTTTGTACAGCAAGCCGACTGAAGCGGGACCGGACGGTGAAAGCAAATTCACTTTTAGGAACATCCATAACAGGCTTAGCCAGACGGAAAATTTTGATTGATTCATGATGAAAGAAAAATGATTCCGATGATGCCAGCGATGATGACCACAATCCGTTCTGGCGCTTTGAGCCACATGGCAACCAGACTGATAATGCCAATTGTCCAACCCATCCAACTGGTCTCTCCGCCTTTTTGAAATATCTTCCAGGCGGTAAAGATCATCAGCATAGAAATGGCGGGGGCGAGTCCTTCCACGAAGTTTCCCACCCAAGACTCGCGGCGCAGGCGGTGCAGGATCATGGTCACGCCCAGAATGATGAGGGTTGGAGGGAGTATTGAAGCGACCAATGCCACAAGCCCGCCGGAGATTCCGCCTGCGGCATAGCCGATGTACATGGCAAGTTGAAGCGCGTCACTGCCGGGTAGCACAGAGGAAAGTCCCACGGCTTGAATAAATTGACTCTCTGTGACGAACCTGCCCACCGCTTCATGATAGAGCAATCCCACAGAAGCGGGTCCGGAGGTGCTAAGTAAATTGACTTTGATAAAAGTCCAAAAAAGTTGGGGGAGAATGTTCAAGGTTTTGGCAGATTGTTCTAAATGGTGGATTGCGTTTCGAGTGGTTTATTTTCCAAAAGTGTATCATATCCTTTGAAATTGCCGTATAATTTATTTATTCACTTTATGCAGTATGTCCCGCAGGTGTCGTAATTCATTCCTGGCTATTTAATTCTTTCGGTGGGCTTATATGGATAAAATAGTAGCGCGCCCTTTGAAGGCATTTCTCTGTCATGCATCTGGAGATAAACCCCCGGTACGTGGGTTGTACAAGCGTTTGGTTTTTGAGGGAGTGGATGCCTGGCTGGATAAGGAAAAACTTCTCCCAGGCCAGGATTGGCGGGTGGAAATTCCACGGGCGGTCAAGGAAGCGGATGTCGTTATTATTTTCCTGTCGGAAAAATCAGTTTCGAAAGAGGGATATATCCAAAAAGAGATCAAATTTGCATTGGATAGCGCGGAAGAAAAACCCGAAGGGACAATTTTCCTGATCCCTGCGCGATTGGAAGAGTGTGTTGTGCCGGAGAGATTAAGCCGCTGGCAATGGGTGGATTTGTATGAAGAAAACGGTTTCATTCAATTATTGCGTTCGTTGAAATTACGCGCAGATGCGGTGGGAGCCACTGTTGTGCCAGTTTCATACGAAGAGTCGGATAAGGAAATTGAGCACAGGGTGGATCAACTGTACACAGAGGGACTGGCAGCTTTTTATACAGAGGATTGGGATAAGGCTTGTCAACGTTTTCAAACGATCTTGAGCGAATATCCAAACCATAAACGCGCATCGGAAAAAATAGCAGAGGCGGAAAAGCAGAGAAGCCTGGCAAAGTCATATGCCCAAGCCATGCAGGGATATAAGGCTGAAAATTGGGCGGCGGCGATCCGCGCGTTGGAAGAGTTATCGCAAAAATCAACCGAATATAAAGATGCCGGACAATTGCTCAAGAATGCGAGGAAACAAAAACAGCTTAATGACCTGTATGCGGAAGCGAAAACATTGCATAACGCGCAGAAGTATCACGCGGTACTCAAAGTTTTTGACCAGATATTCAGCATTGAACCAGACCATCCGGACGCTGATAATTTATTGCCTTCCGCGCAAAAAGAAGTGGCGGAGCTCAAACGGCTTGCCGAGCTGAACGATCAATACAGCCAGGCAGTCCGCGAAATGGACGCGGGTCAATGGGTTGAAGCGCGCACACTGCTGGAACATGTCCACAAATCGCAAACGGGTTTTCTGGAGACAGAACGTCTGCTGAGAAAAGTTGAAGATGAGATCACGAAAGCGGAGGAACATAACAAGCGTAACGATCAGGTCAATATGCTTTATGAGCAGGCACATGGACTGATCCGCTCGAAGAACTGGCGCAAGGCATTGGATAAAATAGAGGAGATCCAAAAATTGGAGGATCAATTCCTGGATAAAGACGGCATTTCTGAAAAAGCCAAAGCCGAACTGGCGCGTGAAGAGCAGGAAGCTCAGCGGCAAAATGAACTGGCGGCAATGTATTCCGAGTCGGCGCGATTATTAAAGGATGGGAAATATCAGGAAGCTCTGGATAAGTGGCAGGAAGTTAAAGCGGTTGACCCGAAATATCCAGACCGTCAATGGGTGCAGAGGACTGTTCGCAAGAGGCTGGCAGAGACGACAAAGCCTGCTCAAATAAAGCCGCGACTTGTAATGCCGAAGTTGCCATGGATGGGAATTGCGGCAGTTATCATAGTTGCTGGTGTAATAGCGGGGGTTATATTATCAGGCAGGGGAAGTCAGAATATATTACCAACTTCAATACCTGCTCCGATAAAAACGATCATTGCAAACCCAACTACAACCAAAGTTCCTTATAAAACAATTACATCCCTTCCCATAACACCTGTTCCTGTAGCAAATGGTTATGCCGACCCGACAATGTATGACAACTTTAATTCTGCTGAAAACGAAAACAGCTTCGACAAATCGTTATGGGAGATGTTTTCACAACAGGAAGGCAATACCGCGCAACAGCGAAACGACTCCATGGTTCTTGTGAGCAACGGCTATGAAAAATCTATTGTTTTGCTGCCGTTACGCTATACCGACGTAATACTGACTGCTCCAACTTTTATTGAAACTTCTGTCCGACTTCCGGCTCAACAAAACGGCGGGGCGGGAATTCATATTGCTGTAATGGATAAATATATTTTTTGCCATATCTGGGGGATGGATGGACAACAGAGCGTCTATTGCGACGCGCCATCTTTCAATCAAGAGGTCGAAAATCCAAAATGGATCGACATCAGCGTCAATACTTGGCATACAATCCGTGTTGAACTGGATCCCACGGTACCTGTATTTTCGTTCTATATAGATGGAGAAAAAGCTGGGAAACTTGCTCCTTCGCAGGCGGAAAAGTACAAATCAGTGACATATACCTTTCGCCTTTGGAGTGGTTGTAATGGCAAAGGTTGTGTTGACCAAAACAGCCCACGGGTAGTCGAGGGTTACTTCGACTATGTAAAAATTGGGCAAATTCCTTAGCCGCAATTTTACGCAATCACCGCCCCTTCCAACTTCAATAACCATTCCTTTGTAGGCAACCCATCTCCGCCGCCGTAGCCGTGGAGTTTACCGTCCCTGCCAATGACACGGTGACAGGGAATCACAATCGGCATGGGATTGGTGGCGTTGGCGCGTCCCACGGCACGGTAGGCGTTGGGATGCCCGATCTGCATGGCGATATCCGCGTAGGTGCGTGTCTCACCGTAGGGAATGGAGAAGACGGCTTTTAATGCTTTCAGTTGAAAAGGTTTCAAAGTAGCCCAGTCAATGGCAAAGGTAAAGTCGCGACGTTTGCCTTTCAGGTATTCGCCGAGTTCCTTTGCGTAAGGTTGGATCATTTTTTGATTCGGCTCAACGGGATTTTTCAGGCGTTGGAGGTAGTCGGCCAGTTTGGGCTGGGATTCTGCCCATTCAACAGCGACCAGCCCCAGGGCGGAGACAGCGATGCGCAAATCTCCGAGGGGAGTGTTATTTAATTCGCCAAGATAAATTTTGGAAGCAGGTGATGTCATTTTGTCTTCCTCCAGTCAAAAAATATTTGCAATCTTGTAAGTTGTCCGACAATCGTAGGGCAGTCGTAGGTTAATCGTCAAGTACTATTTAGGCGTCCATGATAAATTTAGCTCAGTAAGGTGATTTCTCTTCTCCTCCTTTCAAAGAGAACCGCGGTCGGCGTCCGCGGTTCTCGGCGTTTAAGCGCCGGGAACATTGGCAGTATAATCGCCTCATCAAACTCTTGCGAGGGTAACATGCCTGTACAAATTACAATCATCGGTCTTGGTCAAATTGGAGCTTCGATGGGGCTGGCGCTTGCGGCCCATAAGGATGCCTTTCTGCGTGTTGGTCATGATAAGAAGCCGGATGTGGAGCGCGAGGCTTTACAAAAAGGGGCGGCAGACAAAATGGAACATAACCTGCCCACAGCTGTGCGGGATGCAAAACTGGTGGTGTTGT
>DYDH01000387.1 GCA_020717985.1 Herpetosiphon sp.
AAACTACAGCAACGTAAAGGATCAAATCACCCGCAGGATCGAGTTTGGTTATGGCGGCAACACCTATATGGGCTTGTATGCAGCATTCAATACCGATCTAGGCTTTAACGAATATGGCAATTTAAAATGGAATCCAAGCACCAGTGCTCCAATGATCGCCATTGCAATGCCATATGGAAGTACAGGAGAATATTCCGATGTTATCTGGAACTGGGGAGATGGTTCAATCACATATAACGGTGGTGGTGACCACAGTGGCAACACAGGTTACGCTGGCGCTGGAACAATCGCAAACTTTTCTACTCGAGTTATCACTCGCAAAACATTCCTTGGTTCTGGCATCTATCGACCACAAGTAATGGTGTTCGAGAAAAACAATGCCAACCTGACACCACTTGATGACCCAACTCAAGAGGACATGTTTAATGATCTACGATTCTCGTTGTATCGCAGCAACTACACCATCATAACAGGTAGCGCTGGAGCCGGCGGTGCGCGTAGTGGTATAGCTGTTCTACGCGCAACGACTAACCGACCAGGTGGCATCCAAAACCGCACACCGGATACATTAGTCAATCGCATATCTAGCGACCTCACAAATGGTGGATACCTGTTTAATCCAGCTACCGATGTGTTCAATGGCGAGACAATTACTACAACAGACGCCTCTGGTGTTCTGCGCAATTACAAGATGATCATATGGCTAATCCCTTCCGGTCAGAATAACTGTGCAACCTTAACTCCAGGCGATATCACGATAGCTGATAATCAAATGAAAACACTTGGGCTGTGGTTACAGATGACTGGTGCTCGATCGGTAATGACCATCGGTGAAAGTCAATATGGAAACTATCGAACCCAAGAATTCCCGATTAATTCTGCCGGTCGTACTGCAACTCAGTGGACAAATTTTGACTGGGATTACGGTGTCAGCGGCATGTCGAGTAACAATACACTCTCAGTTTCTTATTCGTCGTTTGTAACACAACCAATCTTGATGTCAGGAAACATCTTGAATGATTACTTACCGATTTTACCCGACCCAGGTCCACACGATTCTCCGTTTGTAGGACCAGCAAGCGCATATAATAACGCTGTTTACTGGAATCCAAATTCACAGACCGTAGACATCTGCCATAGTGCAAACTGCACATGGGGTCCATACGACTATTACCTTAGCTTCTTTGACGGTTACGATTACTTCTACACCGGTGGTATGCGCACAAACTTAATCCTAGATTACTCAAAAGGAGCGATAAAACTCGGAGCGAACAAGAAAGGTACATTTATCGGTATGGACTGGGCATTGCTTTCGTATAACGGTACAGCAATAGATCCACCCAACAAAATGTCGAACGTATTGACCCGTTTTATTGTCGCTGCAGATTCTACCTTACAGCCAGGAGCGAACAATTCGACTGCATTTACCGAAGATGATCCCACGACTGATATGAGCGGACTTAACCCCGCTCCGGCAAGCGTGAAGATCTTGAATGCCTACGCCTGGAGTTACACCAAAGATGGTGACACTCGCAAAGGCGGTAGTGGTCGCGATATTTTAAGTCCTAGTGCAGGAAACTTTACCGACGATGTAGTCAAACTAGACGTATCTCCAGGAACCGACCCACGTCAGATAACCTTTGAAGTGTGGTTCCGGGCATCAAAAGATGATATCTTCAACGGAAACACAACTCAGTATATGTATTGGTTCTTCACTAGCAGCCAGATTCGCGCGAACGATGGCTCGTTAATAGAGTATGATCCAAGACTTTTGGGAAATGTAGCAACCCGCGGATATTCTAACTTTGGTCGAGTGGCTTCTTATATTGGTTCGCCAGTACTAGGAAATATCGACCTAGAAAACAACGGATTTACTAATTGGGACGGAACCGGTCTTAGCCCCGATGGAGCTAGCGATTGGGATACATACCTAGGCTACACACCGACTGCTGACGATGATATTGGACAGTATTCATTTGTTCGTGCCGAAGTTGGGCGTCCAATTAGCATGCCATTAGCAGGAGTAAACCCGATGGGTAACTACGAAGGCGATGCTAATCCATATAACGACACACTCGCATTCAAACTAGCTGCAGGTGACTATCATCCATGCCGCACATACATTCGCAATACAATTCTTGGTGTGCAATATCGCATCTACAGTAAGAATAGAGATGAATTGAACTATCCTGCTGACCTACTAAACGCACAGAATCTGTGGGGTTCTGACAAACTCTCGGTTCCTGGCGGATTATTAACTGACACACAGCGGATTACCTCTTCGACCGGAGGGTTCAACTGGTATTATGTCGTCAACGGCAATCCGGCTACTCCTGGAGTAACAACCTATGGTCCGGGAAATCAGCTTTACGAATTTGCCGGCGCGATTTATAAGGTCGGCGGAGCTCCTAATCCGTGGTTGACAGATGGTGGAACATCTGATCCAGCAGGCTCGTACACAACCGGCACCGCACTTGACATTACGTGGATAGCTGACGATGGCGACCCAGTTTCAAACGGTGGCTATAAAGGTACTGATCCAGCCCACAACGGTGTGACAGCAGGCAACGAGTTTGTTGTAATGTGGTACATTGATTATCTATTCCCAACGAAACAGCTGATAGGAACATCGGTATTGAATAAAGCACAGTCTGGAGTAGTTCAGACAACATCGTTTAATCTGATCAATGCAGCGGTGGTACCGAATAACTCGATGCAGATCCCGTTGGGCTCATGGAAAATAACGGGGATCATGTACGACGATGCCACAGGTGACCCTCTCGTTGGTGGCGACGATAACAACAACCTCAATATGAATGCCCGTTA
>DYDH01000388.1 GCA_020717985.1 Herpetosiphon sp.
GAATGTTGGCGAGTGTTCATTCAATACCTTTTTGACGGAAGACGAAGGACCGAAGACCGAGCACTGTCCTTCGTCCTTTGTCCGCCGTCCTCAGTCCATCACCCCACATGCGGCGCGGCGTACGCGGGAGACTTATGCACATGCACAACCTTCCATGCGCCATTCAACTTCACCATCACGCGGCTTTCGTTGTGCGCGGCGACCTTCACACCTTCGGACGAAGATGTGCTAATCAGCAGCGTGTAACTCGCAATCGCAGAATCGCCATAGCGTTGAATGAGCAAGTTCGACAGATCAAAGCGCGTCTTCCCTTTTTCCTCTGCACCAAACACCTTGCCGTTCGACTCATTCGATGTCATCATAAATTCGTGAAATGGCAAACCGTCAATTCGGTGCGGCGTGACCCACCACTCGTAAAGCGTCAAATCCTCCGCCGTCGTTTCGTGATACGACGCGATGTCATTTTTCATGATTCCGCCCAAATGCTTTAGCAAAAACTCGTGGATTTCTGTATCCATCATTGATCTCCTTTTTTGACCGTAGACCGTAGACCGTGGACGATGGTCTACGGTCTATCGTCTATCAATACTTTGAGATATGACTCGACCATCTGATCGAGACCGAAAGCGGACTCTGCGCGCTTCCGCGCTGCCGCCCTAAACTGATCCTGCTCTGTCAATATTTTCTCTGCTGACAGAGCCAGCGCGGAAATATCTGGCGTTTCCAACTTCCACGGATCGCCGCCATATGGCACGACGCAACCCGCATCCTCTGTCACCAACTCTTTGAGCGAACCGCTGTCAAAGCCGATGACAGGCAATCCGCAAGCCAGTGACTCGATGACCGAATTCGGGCAAGGCGGATTCACCTCCGCCGAATACATCATGTGACTTGACCGCGCCAACGCTGGAATTTTCTTGCGTGGAATGGTTCCCAAAAACTTCACAGGCACTTTGCTTTGCAAACTGCGCTGTGTGGCGTCGTCCACTTTGCCAGCCACCACCACTTCCATTGGAAAATTTACCGAGAGTTTTTCAGCCAGCGCAACCGCATGGAACAAACCTGAATTCAACCCGCCAGCCAAACTTCCCTCCAAAAGCAACAATCGGAAACGGTCTGTGGGGCGGTCATGTTCACCATCGGGCGTGTACGTTTGCAAATCCACGCCATTTATGATGACTGTCGCGGGGACTTTCGCCACGCCGTACCAATCCTCCCACCACCTGCGGATGAACTGACTTTGATAAATCACATGGTCAACAAACCTCGCGCGGATAAACGCCAGCATCGCATTGCCATACTCCGCGCGGACAGAATAGCGGATGCCTGCCCAACGCACACGCTGCACCCAGTTGACTCCGTCGAGGCGCTGCACGATTCTCTGTCGGCGTTGACCAGCCCTCCACAGCGGAATCAGGTTTCGGGTCCCGGCAATCACGAGCGCGGCGTCCGAGTCAACTGAAAGGTCGTGAGTCACATCCACGCCGTGCGCGCGGAGTCCCTGCTCGAATTTCAAGCGGAACGAAGCCATGCCGCCCGTCCCGTCCACACGCGGAACAATACAAATTTTTGACATGCGTCCATTATACAATCTTCCGCCTCTCACTTTTTACTTCTCACTTTTTTCATCCTTCCTCCCTCATCCTTCATCCTTTAAATTATGGTATCCTTGCTTCAACTTTTTCAGGGAGCGTTATTTTCATGTATATTGCCATCGAAGGAGTGATCGGCGTCGGCAAGACCACGCTTGCCCGCCTGTTACAAAACACATTTGAAGCGGATGTACTGCTGGAGATCTTCGAGGAAAATCCCTTCCTCTCCGATTTTTATGCAGACCGCGCGCGTTATGCTTTTCAAACGCAAATATTCTTTTTACTCAGCCGTTATCACCAACAAAACAACAACGTCCCTAAAATTTTGGCTGAGGGGAAAAACCTGATCGCCGATTATACCTTCGCAAAAGACGCGCTCTTTGCGGGCATCAACTTGCAGGGCGACGAATTGAATATGTATCATAAAGTACATGAAGCGCTCGGCGAAAAAATTCCCAAGCCCGATCTGCTTGTGTACCTGCAAGCCAGCACCGACACACTCATGAGCCGCATTGCCTTTCGCGACCGGCCTTATGAAAGACAAATGGAACGCGCCTATATTGACGAACTTAATCAAGCGTACGAAAGTTTTTTTTCAAAGCCATTTGACCATACGCCTGTTTTGAAGATTGACTCGAATGAATTGAATATCGTCCAAAACCCGGAACACCTCAAGCGGATAGAGAACCGCATCCGCGAGACTTTGGGGCTGGTCCCGTTTCAACAGAGTTTGCCGCTGGCTGATGGATGAAGACAAAAGGACACACTTATGCGCGTTACACGTGAATCACTTCTCCGCATTGCCAAAGAGACCGCCCAGGAACGGGCATATAACGACACCGATATTGTGGCCGCGTATCTCACAGGCTCCCTGCTCAACGTTGACCCGATGCTCGGCGGCACAGCCGATATTGACATTGTCTTCGTTCATAAGAATCAGCCGAAGCAATTGCGCGAGTTCGTCAAACTCACCCCCGATTTTCACCTCGACATCAGCCGCCGCATGAAAGATGAATTCAAGTCGCCGCGTGAATTGCGCGGTGATCCGTGGCTCGGCTATGAAATGTACGACCCGATCCTGCTCTACGAGCGCGAGAAATTTTTCGACTTCGTCCAAGCCAGCCTGCGCGCAGGCTTTGACTTTGAACAGCCGCCGCTCATGTTGCAGCGCTGCCGCAAAATGCACTCGCACGGGCGCGGCATCTGG
>DYDH01000389.1 GCA_020717985.1 Herpetosiphon sp.
CTCGCATATGGCCGAGAACTTTCCCGTTCTCCAGGCCAGTCTGCTCGAAGACAAATAGATCTGTGGTTGTAATAACCTCGCCTTCCATGCCGCTAACATCGGTGATAAACGTCACTTTGCGCGACCCATCGCGCATGCGTTCCTCGTGGATGATCATGTCAATCGCCGAAGAGACCTGTTCACGGATGGCGCGCACCGGTAAGTCCATTCCAGCCATCAAGGTCATTGTTTCGAGACGTGACAGGGTATCCCGCGGGGAGTTCGAGTGCAAGGTGGTCATGGAGCCATCATGGCCGGTGTTCATGGCCTGTAACATATCCAGCGCGGCGTCATCGCGGATTTCGCCAACGATGATCCGGTCAGGGCGCATACGGAGGGCATTAACAACCAGGTTCCGAATGGTAATTTCGCCCCGGCCTTCAATGTTCGGCGGGCGAGACTCAAGGGTGACAACATGCTCCTGGCGGAGCTGAAGTTCCGCTGCATTTTCAATGGTAATGATGCGTTCATCACTTGGTATAAAGCCAGAAAGGATGTTTAGGAACGTAGTCTTGCCGGAGCCAGTACCGCCAGAGATAACAATATTCAATCTCGCCTCAACACAGGCTTTGAGAAACTGTAGCGATTCTGGCGTAACTGTACCAAATTGAACCAACTGCTCAATGGTAATGGGTACTTTTGAAAATTTGCGGATGGTCAATGTTGGGCCGATCAGGGAAATGGGCGGGATAACAGCATTTACACGGGAACCATCCGCCAACCGTGCATCCACGTACGGACTGGATTCATCAATACGCCGTCCCAATGGAGCAACAATCCGGTCAATGATGCGCATCACATGGTCATTACTTTCGAATGTTACCGGCACACGATGGATTTTGCCTTTGCGCTCGATATAGATGTTCTTCGCCCCGTTTACCATCACTTCCGTGACCGTCTCGTCTTCAAGAAGAGGCTGCAGGGGACCAAGGCCCAGGATTTCGGCCGATATCTGTTCGAAAAGGCGGGCACGCTCGGGTCTGGAAAGGACAATATTTTCCTCGCCCAGGATTTGCTCGAACAACCCCTGGATCGTCTTGCGAACTTCGTCGGTTTTAGTGATATCCATGGATGGATCAAATTCGGCTAAAAGCCGATTCTGGACACGCGTCTTCAGGTCAAAGTATGTTCCGGCCTGGGGCGCCGCGCTGGGCGCGCTCACTCTACGAGCCTGCAAAGAGGACAGGCGGGATGCGTCTCCGCCAGAAGCCGGAGGAGTACCAGGTGGCTGTTCGGAAGGTTTCCCTTGCCCTTGTTCAATCCGTTTAAGTAAAGACATCACTACCTCCAAATAACCAATTACCGTTTAGCCATTGTCTCTGACTCTTCCATCTCTCGTTTGACGAGTTTAGCCCGTAATGCTTCAGCCAGTATATATATCCCCCGGGCTGCCGGTTGGGTTTTATTATCGAGCATAAAAGGAACACCCCGGTTAACGGCCGGGATTACCGTACGCTCGTCAAGTGGAATGACAGCCAGCACTTCCTGTTTTAGATTCTCGCCAACTTTTTCCGGAGAAATCGCAATACGTTTGTCGAACTTATTCATCACAAACGCTATTTTTTCAGCCGGGATATTCATAGTCAGCAGGAGGTCGAGGAACAAACGATTGTTCTTTATCGAAGGGATATCTTGAGTGGCAATCAACACAATCGCATCGGCGATATCCAGTACCGATAAAGTAATATCCGTGAGATATGCACTGCTATCCACAATCACATACGCATAAAGTTGACGCAGATAGCGCAGCAGTTTCGCGAATTGGTCTGCATTCACTTTTTCGGCATTCTCAGGGCGAGACGGCGATGCCAGGACATGCACACCCGATGCAGCGTTTTTAATCATGACATTATCAACGATTTCAGGATCCAGTTCATCAACACGCGGGGCGAGGTCTAAAATCGTGTTTTTCCCCTGTTCATTCAAGAAGATGGCTACATCACCAAACTGAAGGTTTGCATCCACGATAACGACGCGCGTCTCCTCGTTGTGAAGCGCGACTGCAAGGTTCACTGCTATTGTGGTGCAGCCTGTCCCGCCCTTGGGACTATAGATCAGGATGATTTTCCCCCGAGTCATCGCTCTGGTTGTCAAGGGTTGGTTGGCGCCGCCCTGTGCCGCCACAAACACCTGGCCGGATTTGGAGCGTTCTTCACGCGCCATCTTGCCGGCCCGGCGGATAGCAGCGACGAGTTCATCCGGCATGGGCGGTTTGGTAAGAAAATCACGCGCGCCAACCAGCATTGCCCGGCGCATATAGTTCTGATCCCCTTGAACTGAAAGGATCACAACCTGAACGGCTGGCATCTTCTGCCGGATTGCTTCCGTGGCAGCAATGCCATCCATGTCGGGCATATTGATGTCCATCAGGACAACATCGGGATTGGCTTCCTGGGTTAGTTGGATTGCCTCCCGGCCAGTTCGCGCAACAGCAACCACCTCAATATCCGCCTCGAACTGTAATAGTTTTCGAATGTTTTCGCGCGTTTCGGCAACATCATCTACAATTATGACGCGAATCTTTTCGCCATCAGCCATTAATAATCTCCATATACCGGCTTACTGCTCCTTGCATAAATTTCTGAACTGAAGCGGCCAAAAGGCAAGGAATAAACGACGGTTTGGGTTCGAATATTTGCGCAGTACCTTGTAGGGTATTCAAAAAAATATCTCTAAGGTACGGGCGTCGCGTCGCCGGGTAATTTAGGTTCCAGGAGGTTATCAAGACGTGGCTGCACGGCATATGGCAACTTCGCCGGCAC
>DYDH01000390.1:0-601 GCA_020717985.1 Herpetosiphon sp.
GCGCATCCCTTTTGTATGGTCCGCCTGCGCGCGCACTTTCCATTTCAGACCGCATTGAATATTCCACGCGTCTGCTGTCACATGGTGATCTTCTAACTACGCCGCTAAATCCAAATGGCGTGGAGCAAACTTTCCACATCGAACAGGGCGAGTCAATTGCTTCTGTCGCCACGCGACTGGAGCAGTCATTTATCATCGCGGACGCACAGACTTTTTATGATTACGTTGTTTACACGGGACTTGACCTTACCATTCAAGCAGGCGATTACACCCTCAGTCCCGCGCTTTCAATTATTGACATTACCCGCGCATTGCAGGATTCAACTCCAGTGGATATTAACTTCGTGATTCTCGCGGGCTGGCGGATGGAGGAGATCACCTCTTCGCTTCCAACCTCGGGGCTGGATATTTCTCCCGAAGCATTCATCACCGCCGCGCAGACTCCGCCTCAGGTACTTGATTTGGCTTCCCCTTCGACAATGGAAGGATTTTTTCTCCCGGATTCTTACATCCTGCCGCGTTCCACAACCGTGGAGCAACTCCTCGAAACCATTGCGCGCAACTTTGCCTTACACATCAGCGATGATATGCGCACGGGTTT
>DYDH01000390.1:621-2688 GCA_020717985.1 Herpetosiphon sp.
CATATCAAGCGGTCACGCTCGCATCCATCGTACAGCGCGAATCCATACACGATGAAGAAATGAAATTGATCGCATCTGTATTCATTAATCGTTTGAATATTGGTATGACCCTTGGCAGTGACCCCACAGTGCAATATGCTCTTGGTTATGACTCGTTCGAACAAACCTGGTGGACAAATCCGCTCAGCCTCGACGACCTGAAATTTGACTCTCCATATAACACCTATATTTACGCAGGCTTGCCGCCCGCGCCCATTTCTAATCCCAGTTTGGAGGCGTTGCAGGCTGTCTCTTTCCCTGAGGTTTCTTCATATTATTATTTTCAGGCAAGGTGTGACGACTCAGGCTATCACACCTTCGCGGTGACTTTTGAACAGCATCTGGCAAATGGTTGTCCGTAATTGGCTGCTGTTTTTATTTCCTTATTGCCTAACTTTCACTTCACTAAAGTCATCGAATGGATCATCCAATAATGTGGATGGTTTGTTGTTCAATGTCATCTCAAAGTAATCGAGCAGATATAAATCAACGATCTCGGTCACGCGCTTGCCGTTCAGCGGACCTTTTAGCCCAAGTTGTGGCGCGATGGGGGAAAGCAAAGGCAGGTCGCTGAAATCAAAATGTTTTGTGCCATTGATGCTGATCACACCAACATTGTTTGTGAGGTTTGGATGGAACTGATTGAATAATTTGTTGTTCTTGCTATCCGCCAGATCAGCCCAGCCTTGACTGAACATAAAAAAGGAAGGCTGTGAAATGCCGTTCGCGATCACTTCCGCAGAGACAGGGCGCATAAACGGGTCCATGCCAAGCACGGCTTTACAGCGCGGATCAACACTGCAGAACTGAATTGCCGCACCGCCGCCCGTGGAATGTCCGTAGACTCCGATGCGCTCCATGTCAAGTTTTTGAAAGAATGGACTGCCCGCATCTTCATCAAAACCTTGAAATTGATCCAGCACATACGCCAAGTCTCCAGCCCATTGGTTGACCAGTACGCGGGCCACGACCTCATAATTTGGGTCATCTGCGTTTTCAGGCAAAGCCTTGGGGTTGTTTGGCGCCACAGTTCCATCTGGAAATACAGTAATGACAGCGCCGTATGTGTGCTGTGTTGAGATGACCACATATCCATGGCTTGCCAACTCAACCGCCTGCCCTGTGTTCTGCGCGTTGAATCCATTCCAGCCATGCGAAAATAGAATCACTGGGAATGGTTCCTTTGTCACTGCCAGCGGTACATCAAGATACGCGGGACTTACAGATAATGCAAGGTGATCAAGAAAGAAAGAGGGCAGACCAAGAAATTTGGCGATTTCGGGCGCATAGATTTTTGGGTCAGACATCCACGGTGCGTGTTTGGCAGTATATGTGACCTCGGCAGGATACCAGACCCGCACCATGAATCTACGCGGCTCGTCCTTGCCTGAATACAATTCCTTCCGCGCAGTATCTGTGAATTCATACATTGTTGTGCCGACTTCAAATGTTCCGCCCGGCGACGCGATTTTTGGAACAGGCAGCAGGGTGGGCAATGCCGTTGAAACAGCAACCAGAATAAGGGTTAAGATTGATGCGAGAGTCTTTATATCAGATATAAAAAAGGATAAAGCAGTCAGAATCAAAGTCAACACATAAAGCGGAATCATCTGCCAGCGGTATCCCTCCAGTGTAAAATGAGCCAGCATGACGATCAATGTTGCCGCTGGAGCAAACCGAATGATTATCGGATGCGGGCGCTTCCAAAGTAAATACACAGCCAGCATTGTTGGAATGACGATTTCAAATGGGCGCATAAGGATTCCTTGTTGATGTGGATTGTAAGTGATTTTATATAAACTGTCGGAGCTGTGATGATATTTTTTGCCCTGAGTATTTTTCTTTCCGCTTTTTTGTTATTCCAAATTCAGCCAATGATCGGAAAATTTATTCTGCCGTGGTTTGGTGGCACGCCTGCCGTGTGGTCCACCGCCGTGTTGTTTTTTCAAGTGCTATTAACCGGCGGATATGCTTATGCCTACTGGCTTGTCAAGCGCCCAAAGCAGGGATGGATACATATTGCATTAC
>DYDH01000391.1 GCA_020717985.1 Herpetosiphon sp.
TATAACATCGCGCCTGACCAGACGGGCACGCTTTTTAGCCCGTCTGCGTCCAGGCGCTGGTTAAGCACCGATGCCCACCAACTTCTTGAACTGTTCAAGATACCCAAGCAATTGTAGGACTGTCAAAAATGCCGCAAACAGCATGACCAGCATAACAGCCAATCTAACCAAACGACCAACAAAGGAGTCCTCAATCCTTGCGGTATCAAATCCAGCATTTCTTAACAACTTGAAAGGCGCTGAGGAAACGAAAATTAACCCTTTCCAGAACCACCACAATGGATTGATTGTTCTCAATATTGCTGGCCATCTGTCCTCCTCGTAAATCCCTATCGCTCTGTCTATGAGTTCAATAACCCTGTCTTGACCGATTTGAAATTGATGCAGACTGAAGAGGTTACGAAGGAGGTCGACATGCTGCTGGTAGCCACCTACTGCTGGTGGTGGTGTATAGATGACGATACTTGGAAGCTGTGCAGCATCAATTGCAGTAGTAACCCGGTGCAACGCTCGGTTCATTCGAAATTTTGCATCTTTTGCTGGCTCTTCCTCTATGACGGCGTCTGCCTGCCAGCTGTAGGAACTCTGGACAATATAGTTTTCGAGGTCTGATCGGAATTGCTGCAGATCAGCAGCGCATCGCCGGTTTTTCCAGTAAGTAAAGCTTTTGAAATCATCCATTCTTTTTCTCTACTGGGAATTAACATTGGTAATAAGCGGAAAACTTTCCATTTGTTGCCCATATACGATGGAAAATATTTCCATATGTTGTCATATTATCAATAACACACGGAAAAAACAATTGAATATTGGAGAGTTCCCCGTACCCTCTCCAGCTTACATTCCATCCGCTCATTATTCACTGGTTACCCCCAGCTTCTTCACCCCGTAGCAATTTTCTAGGTCAACATTCAACTTGTTCATTCCAACACCATCCCTTTGTTTTGTAAATCACAGCCTATCTAATATGGCAGAGATCTCACCAGCGGGCTGTGGCTTCTTTATTTCCCATTCGGTTTCTCTGGTATCACAATTGCTGTTTAAGCGTAATAACGCACTTGATGTTGTGGCAGTTTCTTTGAAGCAATTCGTATTTTGGTTTCTGACACAGCTTGTGTCAGTTTCTTAGACACCCCTGACCATGCGAGAAAAAATGCGCGCATCCGCCAGATGTTGCGAGGCGAAAATCCCTCAAGGCCCGGAAAGGCTCGCCTTAAATCGTGAGCCAAGCGCTCTACGACTGCATCTCCCCATCCGGAGATTGTCTGGCGTATTGCAATTGTGCCCCCGACATGCCAATAAAGGGCAATAACCCCTCGGTTTACTGAAAGCGCCGCCCGTGTCTGGGCAGCAGCAATTTGCCGCTTCAGGCCGGCAAGCACCTCAATATAGTCTGCGGGTAGAGTGCTCAAGAAAGGTGGCGCCGGGAAAGAAGCGCCTTCCTCGCGGATACGACCTCGCGAGTTGCGCGTTGGCACATTTTCATCCTTAACTGTCAGCGTCTTCGATATTCTTTTTTTATTCGGCATACCCAAGCTCTTTTATTCTCGAAATAAAGACCTTCCCAATATACCGCCTGCTACAGTGGAACAACCGCAGCCTCCCCAATAAACGCATATCTTTCAGGAACACAGGTAAAAATGACAATTTGACATCCCTTGGCGGCTGCCGCCAGGCGTCCAGTGGAATGATGGGTTATGCCACGGGGCTAAACATGAACAGGCTCGAAACAATGAATGCGCGACAACACATCAGAGAGGGCATCTCTGGCTTGCGCTGTATCATAATCTGTCTGCAAGCCGATCCAAAAACCGTCGCTGGTACCGAAGAAACGAGACAGGCGTAAGCCGGTGTCGACGGTTACGGCCCGCTTGCCCGCGACGATCTCTCCGATGCGCCGTTGCGGCACCCCGATTTCCTTGGCAAGCCGGTACTGGGTAATCCCCATCGGCTTCAAAAATTCCTCCAGCAAGATTTCGCCGGGGGTAGGGTAAGGTATTTTACGCGGCATGGTCACTCTCCTTCAATGGTAATCGACGATCTCAACGTCGTATGCATGACCGTCCTCAAAGCGGAAGCATACGCGCCATTGATCGTTGATGCGGATACTCCATTGCCCGACTCGGTCGCGCTTCAATTGCTCCAGCTTGTTATTTGGCGGAATACGCAAGTCTGCCAGCTTTTCCGCCCGGTTGAGCATCGCCAGCTTGCGCAAAGCCACGACTTGGATATTCACGAAACGGGCAACCCGCTTGCCGTTGAACAGGGCTTCAGAGTCTGAGCACTTGAACGTCGAGATCATGAGTAAATACTAACGAGCCACGTTAGCAATGTCAAGCGTTATTCGCACTTGCCCCGCTTCACGGGAAGCAACCCATTCAAATTCGGGATTCCCGATAGCAAACAGAATCACCGTTTCCGGATTGCGATCTCTCAACACAGCAGACACAACGACGTTCGTGTCTATTACGATCTTCATCGAACTTTTCGATATGCAGATATTTCAGCAGCGATATCCACGAGGCAAATTCAAACGCAATATCACGATGGGCGAAAGTTCCTCCGCCATAACGTCCTGATTTTGAGAAAAATCCGATGGCATGTGTTGCCTCAATCCATTTACGCGGCGTCAGATTAAAACTGTTCAAACCAGCTTGACTTTTAAAGGTTACGAATTCGTTACTGTTAAAATTCGGATTGTGCAATTCCTCCCATATTCCTATGAACTCCAAGGTGTTGCGATTACGCATCCAGCTATAAATCATCGTATCGTCACCGAAGTTTTTAACCATATCC
>DYDH01000008.1:0-35325 GCA_020717985.1 Herpetosiphon sp.
GCGGACAGTGATTCCCTTCTGCCGCAGGAAGCGATAGTTTCTTGCACTTTGCACCGCCAGCACAGGGTTGACCATGCTTGCCTGCATAAATTTCCCCAATGTGCGGCGGACTTTTTCAAAATCGGGGTCGTGACGAAAGCCTTGCAGTACTTCTGCCAGAATCAAGTCGCCTATGAGGATCGGAGTGTTTTCCAATGCAAGGTGCAGAAAATCGGTTTGTGAATTTTCAACTCCGTTGAAATAATCAATCCAGACGCTGGCATCCACCACAAGCATTTCTAATGTGCCTTTACACGCGACTGGCGCTGGTCATTCAAATTGCCGTCCCACGGCAACTTGCCGCGCATGGTGCGGACTTCTGCCTGTTCATTCAACAAAATCAACAACCTCAACGCTTCATGTACCACTTCACGTTTGGTTTTGATTCCAGTCAATTTTTGAGCACGGTCGATAAGATTATCATCAAGCACAATATTGGTTCGCATTTTCACCTCTTTCCTGTGTGTATAAAATCGTGTTTGTATGTGTATTATACAACAGAAATTCACGCGAATCGTTCATCATTGCGCCCTCATCCTTGTTGACCTTGACCATCCCACACCTCCAAAACGAGACGTCTCGTCCTGTACTCCCCATACAAGCGGACTTCCTCCGTTTGTCACAAGGAGATCCTGGATTCGAGAATAGTTATTGATCCTCAACTTGCCGGTATCTCGTTCAATCAATCCCTCCAGTGCCAATAGATCATCACCATTGCGAGGGTATCCAGTTCGCAGTATTGCAGGAGCAGGCGTTTCCATTGATCACGAATACTCATATCAGATTTCTGCGGACCATACAGCATGGATTGATAGGCAGTGATGGCGCCAGTGCCTTCATTGACGAAAACATCTCTTCCTTCGATCACCAACGGCGGCAGGGATTTGTGCGGACTGAGCAGTTCGCCGTTTTCCTCTTTCACATAGGACGGAAAACGACTACGCAGGATTGGGTCTGTCTGCCAGATGGCATCGAGCACCTTCTTGATCGAAGTCCTGCCTTTCATCAGCGGGTGGAAATAATAATTCAATGTCAGCTGATTCATATCCACCATTCGCGAGGAAGTCATGCATATTAACCAGTCCTTCAACGCCTGGTTTTCGTGCCGCCCCTCCATCTGCCTCAGGATGTCCTTTAGGATGGTGTTCTCGTGAGTTGCCCACATGAAGACTGTTCCATCCTGTCCGAGGTAATTCATCAAAGAATCAGCAAAGGCGAAGTTGGGAAAGGACTCGTCAAGGTTGATCCATTCGGCATGTTTTGGCTCAGCGCCGGGGGCGGAAATGGTGTGGCAACTCCATTGAAACGCCACGTTCTCGAAGGGACGCATGCCCGCGTGATAGGGCACTGCCAATCCAGAGGTTTCAAAATCTATGAAGTGCAATGGGTAGGTGCTGGATTCGAGGATACCGCCTAGAGCGGAATCGATCCATTCGGTGCCGGCTTTTGTGTTGCGGATCTGGATTAGCTGTCGCTGACCTCTTGAGCCAATCAAACCACCTTTTTTCATTAGAGCAGATTCGGGAAGGTCGAACAGGCTGGTCTTTCCTGCCGCAATGAGATCGTTGGCTTCTTTTACTGTTCCGCCAAAATATAAGTCCAGGATATGCGGTTTGGAGTCTGCGAGCGCACCCCAGCATTCGCGAAAGCCGTTTCGTGGTTCATCCTCTGCGCTGTGGTATTCACAGTCTTTGCAGGCAAAAGAAATTGGAACGGGAATCTTCGCCAGCGGATTCATGCTTTTGAGAAATGTCCCGGCGGCAGATAAAACTTCAGGGATCAGCTGCTCAACTTCGGGGTCGACATTGATGCGCGCGAGGAAGTGATTCCTGCGCAGTTGTTCCACATCTCCGGTGAAAGTGAATCGGGCACGCGGATATCCACTGTCATCTTCTGCAATCAAATTGAGTGCAAAGAGTGAATGCAGGTTGTCAATGGAAGTGGTGCGCGATTTGTCCGGCATCATCAATTCGCAGGTGAGTGTGGCGGCGGGAAAGAGTTCGCGCAGAATGAGGGCTTGAAAGGCAATGTCCTCGAGGTAGGTCTGCCAGCCTGGAGCGATATTCCCCGTTTTGTTATGGAAGGGAGTGGACTTGGAGGAATCGAAGGATTTGGCTTTGACCTCGATCAGGGTGAAGTGACCGCCTTCTTTGATGAGGATATCGGGACGGGCAAATTTGCCGTCGCTCTCGAATGCGGCTTCGAGCAGGGTGACGTTTTCCTTTTTGAGTAATTTTTTCGTGAGTTGGACTGCCCTGTCGTGATCTGGTTCATCCACAAGAATGGCATCGGGAAAGAGCAGGCTGGCGATGGCGCCGATCATGTATCCGCCCTGGGCAAGCAATTCCATGTATTCATCACCATCCTGATTGGACGGGTATTTGAGCAAGCGATAATACAATTTTGCAGGGCAGCTTCGCGCAGTTTTGTAGTCAGTTTTGGAGAGGGCGAGTGGTTTAGTCATTGTGTGTTGAGCTTGTTGCATTAATGTTTAGTGCTTTTTCGCAGCGGTTAGTACGATCCGTGTTGGCCATGGTGTCATCATGGGAAATTGGCTGGGATTAAATGCCGGGTCGAGACTGAGATTCTCAGCCTGAATCCAGCAGGGTTGATGGAAATAAGGGTTGCGTATGATATACCAGCCTGGCACAGTGCCAACGGCCAGCAATTCCACGCTTTCGCCTTCCTTAATGTTGCTCTCAAGGTTGTAGGCTCGCCCGGGTCCGAACCAGCAGGCAGCCAGGTGAATAACCACGGGCTGTTGGGTGGGACTGCTTGTAACGGTTGGGGTTGGGGGCGGGGTTGGTGTCGCAGTGGCTGTCGGTGATGGTGGAAGCGCCTGAGCAGTCTGGGACTGGGCGGCTATTACACCGAGAGCAATATTTGTCGCCATGGAATTTACAGGTGTGGGAGTGGCTTGCGGGCTACAGGCCGTGCTCATGCAAAACAGCAGAATTCCAATACCAGCTAATCGGGGAAATCGAATCATCAAGTCGCCTTCGTGAAAAGATGGAACGAGTATATTGCATTGAGGCTGATTTCGCTACTTCAAAATCTTGAAGGAAATCTTTTCTTTTTCATCAAAGGCAGCCAACTCCTCCTACGTAGCAGACTATAATTCCCGCAATAGGTTATAACCTTCGCCATCATATTTCACTATTGAATGTCTAGATAGCGATTTACCTTGCACTGTGAATATCATAATCGCTCCTGCAAGTCTAGCTGATCAACTCGTTTGTGACCTTTAATTTCCACAGCATAAATCATTTCATTATTCAGTAGAAGCAGTCTTCCGTGTGAACTGTTTAGTGTTTCAGGCGGAAAATATAATGCTGTAGTTCGATTATAAGATGCAATAAGGTATGCAGGGCATCCTTGATTCCAAATAAATGAATAAACCTTGGCATTGGTATTTATATTTCTTTTTCGCTGCTCCAACTTGGAACCCTTCTGTGAAATTTTGGTCTTTTTGACCTCCAGAACTGCTCCAGGCATTTGGATTGGTTCTTTCAAATGCAATGCTAACAGTTGGCTAAGGTGTTTTCTTTCTATAGCAAGTGGCGCTAATAAACGACCAGCCGCAAATGGAGAAATTGAGAAAAGTACTAAATTACCTAAAGCTGCTATTTCATCAATAAAATTTGGTTTTATTGGTTCAGATGCTTCAGGACCTGGTATGTTTATCAGCACACTGTTGCTTGCCTTGTTCCAACTGGAAAGAAATAAAATTGCCATACTAATAATCGCCACGACTACAAACTGCCTAAAATATTTTTTATATTTACTTTGCGAGATTTCAACGAAGAATACCCAAATAGAAAAGGTGACCAGCCACGCTAAATAGCTTAGGGACGCAAGAAATGTGTTTTCCGTATAAGCACCGACGCCAAGCACCGAGAGTAATTCAACAATAACAAACCCTACAACTGCTGGTAGCACAATGAAATAAAATATTGTTTTGGCCAAGAACTTTATTAAAGACCAAGCAGACTCGAACAGTAAGACCAACGCAGTTGGTAACAATGAAATAAAATCGGTTGCAGTAAACCCGATTTGACTTAGCAACAACCCACCATAACCACCAGCAAACCATGAAATATAACCGCTATAAATCATGTAGCTTGCTGAATATCCTACAAATGTCAAAATGAAAATCTTTCCAATAGTATCAACCCAAATACTTTGGACAAATGTTACAAAACCTGTGAATACAAGTGTCTCGAAAATAGGCATTTCTACCTCATCAATCCTTTGATATCAATTCTGCCTGTTGTAAAATGGCAGTTGTTGCCTTACCCTACTTATCAGGCGGATATCCATTTACACAGCATACCCTTCGCAATCACAACTCTCCCCTAAACGCCCTATCCAACACAGACGGTAACAACGTAGGTAACTCCTCGCATACCAATCACGCTAATTTTTTGGATGATTTTTATGTTTGATTTCAGGCATGATTAAATCTCTTTATAAAGCGGATTAACTCTTTGCTCTACCTTTTGTCTTCTTCTCTTCTTCCTGCTTCTTCAACTCAGGGATTCGATCTGGTAGACGATAAATGATCGCCTGACTGAACTGCGTCCATTGACGTGATTCTTCATCCCGATCCTTGGGGACATCGAAGCCGAGTGTTTCCCGCATTTTGGGAGCGAACATATCAAAACCTGACTTCACAAAATCGCCCCATTCCCGAGCCGCACTGGTGGCGCGGAGCGGAGGGATCGTTCCGAGAACAATAAAAAGAAGAACGATCCATAAGTTTAATTGATTGCCCAAAATATAGACAAGCCCTACATATTCTATTTGCAATAGAATAAATACTACTGCCATATTGATCCAAAAATCTACTTGTGACTTGGCTGCATCAATGAGTTCAATGTAGTCTTTTGGAATGACGGCAAGCAGCCTACCCCAACCGTCAATGGATTCCAAGCCATACATGACACGTGGATACACTTCAAAGGAACGAAGCACATTGCCAAACGGGGTGGGAAGCAAGAATTCTTCCTTATCAGGAAACTCCTCTGCTAACTGGCGCATGAGTTGGTTTCTTCGCGCTCGGGATTTTGCAGGGAAATCCTTTTTGGCGGCGTAACATTCCCTGTATTCATCATCTAGTTTTTCAAGTTCGCTGACTGTCTTTTGATAGCGACGCTTTTCGAACCATGCGAAGAGTTTTACTGGATTGTATTTTCCATAACCTTCCATGAGCCTGTACAGATCGCGGTTGACAGCTAACAGGAGAATGCCACCAACCCATGAAAGCAAACCAAGTATGGTTGTACCAACCAGCAGGTCAGTTGCTACGAAGGCTATTAAGTTAGGGGCAAACCCATATTGACTGAGGACCAGCCCTGACAGGGTGATAAAAATAGCAATCGGTAGGAAAAAGCCGACCGCGAAATTACGATCAAAGAGTTTTGGTAGTTCACCAAACATATTTTACTCTCCCGTTAATTTGTTATTATTTGCGATTTGGCCCCGGGGCATCGGTAGTGGAGTCGCCAGCTAGCTTACCAACGATGTTAATCCTATCTATATTCTTAAAGGAATTTCCAGCTACAGTTACATTGATGGTTGATGTAAGTATCTGTTCAGGTGTTTGTTCGCTGACATGAAGAGTCGAGTAAATCAGGTCACTTAAGTAAAGAACAAGCTCCTGATCGTTTTCTAGTTTAACCGACAATGTTTCCAGCATTTCTCCACTAAATTTCTCAGGACTTTTCTCGAAATATTTCAGAGTAACCTTATCACCTTCCGAACTAAAAGCAAACTTAACTCGCTCCCAAATCTTTTCGGTCACATCCAAAGTATACTGGGCAATACCCTTACCTTTTATTGATGCAATCTTGCTCAAAAATTTGTCTGCCCCTTCTTGTAAATACGGGACCAAGAACGATGTAACCACAGTGGTAGCCAAAGTAATAATTTCAACAGACATCTGAGTACTCCTCAAAAAACTCGATTTTTTTTATTGGGTTCTTCTTGGTTATCTTTTCTTCTTCTTGCCATCAGGCGGCGGAGCATCGGTGGTGGAATCTCCTGCCATTCGATTGGTGTCAATCCTGCGATTATGCTGCGGTGTTTCTATTTTATCCAATCCAAATTTATCCAATCCAAACCACTCTTGCAGTCGACTCTTTAGATCGTCGATTTCACTCAAGATTGATTCGCGCGCTTCCTCCAAAATTGGATTAACAAACGCATCCACCGCGCCGAGGCCAGCATCTAAATACAGGGCGCCAATCATTGCCTCGAAGGCAGAACCAAGCAAATTATCGCGATCATGACCACCCGATGCTGATTCTTCATGCCCTAGTCGCAGCGCGCGACCCAAGTCCAGTTTGCGCGCAAACTTTGCAAGCTGTTCATTGCGGACAAGTGCTGAACGCATTTTGGTCAAGTCACCTTCGGGCATTTCAGGGAAACGGTTATATACCCAAGCACCTACAATGAAATCCAAGACGGCATCGCCAAGGAATTCAAGTCGTTCGTTATCTTCAACAGCCTGAGCATGCTCACTGACATAAGATCTGTGGGTCAGGGCGCGTTCAAGTAAATTTGAATCGGAAAAGTTCAAGCCCAGCCTATGACTGAGTTCTTTAGAGGATTCAATATCCTGCGAATCTGGATTGAGCATGGCAGACTCCTAGAACAATATTACTTTTGAATACGGCCAAGTGTATAAGCTTGTGCTACTCAGCAAATAACAAATGTTGCTGAATCACCGTGGCCGCCATGATGTCAATGATTGCGCCGATGTCGATGTATTTTTTGTCGGTCAGTTCTTCGTAGCGACCGCGCGCAACATAGGCGGATTGTATTTGCCCGTTGACCTGCCTGTGATACGGTCCTTCAAGATATGGAATATCATCTTTGTGTGTCTGGACTGTAATATGAATTTCAGGGTCGCTTGATTTTTCTTCGACCACTTCCTTGATGTAGAGCGCTTCTTCATCGGTGATAGCAAATTTCGTTTTGATCTCTGAGATCATGTCCTGCACGCTGACTTTCTTGGCAGGAAAGCCATGACCACCACCTTTGGGCGCTGAAACTTTCCTGACAGGAATTGCATTGACTTCCCCCACGTACTGCACCGAAGCCTTGATTACTTCCGTGGCGCGGATTTGTTTCATCAGTTCCGAAACACTGCCAGCCTTGATGAGTTGAGGCGCAATGTATTCAGCGAAGATGGAGAATTCGCTGATATGTGCGGGATAGGTGAAGAATGAAGTTAAGAAGTGGAAGGTCTTGACGAAGCGCGCGAGTTGATAGACAAAGGTTTTACGTTCCTCGGAGTCTCGAATTGATTCATAGAATCGAATACGCAAGCCGTTGATCAATGCCTGGACTTGGGCGTCTGTGCCTGTGCCAAGTAATTTGATAAAGGCACTTGCGTCGTTTTGGGTGAATACACCCGCAGCGATAATCTCATCGTAGAGTTCAACACACTTCTTCTCGTCTGGCTCATTGGGTTCAAAGGGCGTGCCTTGGCGGTATTTGGTGAACGCCTTCATAATCGCTTGGGCGTTGTTCGTAAAATCAACCACGACGACATCGGATTTGCCAGAGTGGCTGCGGTTGAGACGTGAGACGGTTTGCACGGCATTGCGATCCAAGACGGGTTTATCGAGGAACATGCCTGCCAGCAGGGGTTGGTCAAAGCCTGTTTGGAACTTGTTTGCTACAACCATCAAGCGGTAATCGTCGCCTTCGAAGCGTTCTTCGATTTCTTCGCCGTCTTTCAGTTCATTGATGGCGTGTTCGCTGATTTGGGCATTCGTCTTTGGGTGTGTGAAATCAGAGAAGGCATACAACACCTTGTAATCGGCATTGCGTTCTTTGAGTTTTTCCTTGATGATCTCGAAATAGCGCAAGCCAGCCACGCGTGAACTTGTAACGATCATTGCCTTTGCGCGACCGCCAACAAGTTTTTTTACATTCTCATCGAAAATGCGGAGCATGACTTCGGCTTTGTATTGGATCAAGCCGTCATCCTGAAAGGCAACGTTCTTCAATGCCTTGGCGACAATGCCTTTGGGATAGAGTCTTTCTTCTTCATCGGGCTTGGGGACAATACGGCAGTGCAGGTTGTAAAGCGTTTTGTAGGAGATAATGCTCGCGGCGACATCCACAATGTAGCCTTCGGCGATGGCTTCTTCTTCAGTGTAGACATCGAACGGCTTGCCAAAGAGATCAACGGTCGCGGGCGCGGGGGTGGCAGTAAAAGCCACAAAGAGTTGATTGACGTCATGCTCGCGGATGATCTTGGCGATCTGCTCTTCTTCATCTTGCGTGTCTTCGGCGGCGTCTTCTGCGTCGGGGTCTTCGGGGGTACGGAATGGGACTCGGATTGCCGCGCCAAGTTTCCCTTCCTGTGAGCGGTGCGCTTCATCAATCAGGAAAGCGACGCGCATACTTTTGAGGGCGGGATTTTTCTTGATCTCATCCAAAATCCAAGCGAATTTCTGTTGGGTGGTGACAATGATCGGCTTGCGTTGATCGAGAAAACGCGGCAGGTCATCTGCTTTTCGCGCCAGTCCAACGATATTCTCCAAATGCTTGAAGTTCTCGATCTCATCCTTGATGTTCTTATCCAGTGAGCGGCGGTCGGTGAGGATGAAGACAAGGTCAACCAGTTTTTCGTTGGTGTTCGGTTTGAAGAGACTGTGCAGGCGGTCTGCCAGCCAGCAAATGGACAGGGTCTTGCCGCTGCCAGCCGAATGATGAATGAGATATTTGCCGCCGATCTCGTTGTTGGTAGTGAATGTGGCAAGCGCATTTTCGGTCAACTTGCGAATCATGCGGCTTTGATGATAGCGCGGGAAAAGCGTGTGGGCAGGGATTTCGGGCTTGTCGTCTTCGGCTTCGCGCTTGGGGACGTAGACCAGATAAAACGAAAGGGCTTCGAGTAGATGATCTTTGGAAAGCGCTTCACGATACAGAAACTCAACAGGATATTCGCCTTCGGTAATTGGCGTGTTGGTGAGACCTGTATTGTGCCAGCGGAAATTTTCTTCCGAGCGCGGATCGGTTGCTGCCATGACATCGCTGGTATCGGCGGCGAGATATAAGAACGGGTGCTGGAAAATCTTGTGGGAATGATCGCGCTGGGCAAACTGCGTTACAGCGTCGTGGACATTTTGATTTCTTTCGTGCTTGACTTCCAGTACGACAATCGGCAAGCCATTCAGGAAGAAAACAAAATCTATTTCCTGATTGACATCACCAAAATAAAAATGCGGGCGGAAGGTAATACGATTTTCCCCATATAGTTTTGTGGCAATGCTTTCACTGGAACGCGGCTTGGGATAATACAGCCGAAACTCCAGCCCGCGCACACCCAAGCCGTGACGGATCAACAGCCAAAGCGGGGTGCGCTTCAATTCGTCATGCAATGCACGGAAGAATTCATCGCGCGCGTCGGTTCCGTAATTTTCCGCCAGCCGTTTGACGGTTTCAGCCTGCGTCGCAGTGACAAACGCCCAGAGTTGGTCTTCCACGATGAAATGCTCGGTGTCGGTGATGTCGGATTGCTCCAACATGCCATACTTGTGCTCGCGGATCAAAAACTCCGCGATGTGCTTTTGGAATTCCATTTCGGGCGGTTTGCGTGTGGGCATAGGCTTTACTCTATTTGTGTCATGCTGAGCGGTAGCGAAGCATCTCTACGATTATCTCAGAGACCCTTCGCTGTCGCTCAGGGTGACATTAATCTGTCACGCGGCGTTGACCCGTGACACATTCATGAATCAGGGATTTACGATAACCAAGAAGAACGTCTATTTGCTTTTCAATTTTATTTATGAGTTCACGGATTTCAGAATTCTTTTGTTCGATGTAATCACAAATTTCTTTCTGCTCGGAAATGGGTGGGAGAGGAATTGGAAATAAACCAACTTTTTTAGAACTTGTTGACGCTAAATTTGTTGTGCGCTTTCCAGTCGCTTCAAAGTAGTTTCTTCCGTGTTTTGAGGCAGTCAAATGAGTTAAGAATAACGGTAATAATTTGTGCTGAAAACAGCGCACGGCAAAAATATGGTTTTGATGTAAGCAGTCGTGTATCTCTCCATTCCATAGATAACCACGTCCTAATTTGTCCAAATCACCACCCTCCGTCATTAAAACATCCCCAGCACGAAGTTGAACACGCAAAGCCACGTTAGGTGGAACTTCAATCAATGTAACGTCACTTAAATCTAAATGACCATCTTGAACATTGGCAACCCGAAGATAAGGAAGTTCTACGAGTTCGCCTTCATAAGTCTTTCCAAGAGTCAGACCAGTTTGAATTTCAGAGACTCTTTTCAATGCAGTCAAACTCCATCCATGTGGTATTTTTTCCATCCACACATTTCCCGTGGATTCAAGATTTACACCTTCTTTTACGCCTTGCGTGATAGCACGTGTGAGAATCGCTTTTCGTAATTCATCTAGCGTTTCAATCTGACTGCGTTTTGCCTGCACTGCCGCATCAATAGTGGTACAACTTTTATCCAAGTATGCGGCAATGAGTTTCTGCTCCTTCCAAGGCGTATCAGGAAATGGTAATGCTTCCAGTTTTTCTGCTGTTAAGTGAGCAATTGTCGTTTTACTGACAAGAGCATCAATAAAACCTGCATGTTTCATGTTGTAAAGCCAGTAATGTAAAAACGTTGTGTCACATTTTCGAATTGGTCTAGCGCGATTGATTGCGTTCTGAAAATAACATGCTGGTAATTCGTTATTCCAAATAGCGCAACGCCCAACATCTCCGCCTTCATTCACAACAAGGTCTCCTTGTTGCAACAAAAGTTTATCCTTTTCAACAGGAGAGAACCACATTGTCTTTACATCAGATATGTCAATTCCGTCCCATTGCACATTGGCAGTGCGAAGATATGGCTCCTCAGTTTCATCATCATTTTGTTGTTCGCTTTGAAGCATTTTTCCGAGAACAATATCAAAATCCCGCTTGATAGTGCGCTCTTTCCAAATGGTTGGAATAACCTTTTCTCCAAAACGTTGAATTGGTGCAGCCATTTCAATGCACCTCTTTTGAGAGTTTACCAAGCATCTTTTCTGCGTCTTTTTCTAATTGCCAGAAAGTTTCAAGTAAATCATTTGCAGGCGTTGGCGGTTCATACTTATAAAAATACTTGTTCGGCATAATTTCATAACCGAGTTGAGAGAATTCTTCCCATCGGATAATTGGCTTGGCAATTTCCCGTTTCAAAAATTCTTCAATTTTTTCACCAAAAGGAATAAATTCTTCATCGGCTACATAATGGCGGTGAGTCCACTCCACCTCTGCGGTCAGTGAATCCATAAAAATCTTGATCGATTTCTTCTGCTTGGCGGCTTCGGCGATTCCTTCCGTCGCTTTGGCAATCTCGGCTGAAAAGGCTTTGGTCACGACTTGCTCGTACACCTTTGAGAAAGAATCGTCGGGCGCAAGGTTAAATTCGATTTCGGCAGAGCGCCCACTGGCAGGGTCGGTCAGCCGCGCATTGAACTTCAAATCACTTGCGTAAAATGCCTGTTCCTTTGAAATATTCGCATTGGTCAACGCCTTCACGTAAGGTTCGGTGATAACCGCAGGCTGATCGTTCTCGTCCGTCTGCCAGAAGACCACGCTCACTTTGTGATAGGCAAAGTCCTTTTCCTTCTTGGTGTTCTTGAACATCTTGACGAAGGGGTCAGCGTAGCCATCCTTCCAACCATCGCGGTAACGCTCTTCGATCCACTTACGATGATCGTCGGTCATACGGTTGCGCTTGTAACCAAACGCTTTGGGTTCTTTTTCGAACTGCTTGCGCGCGTCAATGATCATCACCCGTCCGCGATGGCTGGCGGGTTTTTCATTCCGCAAGAGCCAGAGGTAGGTAAAGATACCCGTGTTGTAAAAGAGTTGGTCGGGCAGCATGATGATCGCGTCAAGCCAGTCGTTCTCCAAAATCCAGCGGCGGATTTCGCTTTCACCCGAACCGCAATCGCCATTGGAAAGCGGCGAGCCATTGAACACCACTGAAATGCGACTGCCGCCCTTCGCGGGTTCCTTCATCTTGGCAAGCATGGTTTGGAGGAAGAGCAGCGCGCCATCATTGACCCGCGGCATGCCAGCCTGATAACGGGTCTTTTCCAACTTTCGGGCTTGGTCTTCGTACCCGTCCTTGCCGCCCCAGGTCACGCCGAAAGGCGGGTTGCTCAACATATAGTCAAATTGATATTTCGACTCGGGCAGTTGGTCGCCTGGGTCTTTGCTGTGCGGGTCATGCGGGATGAGCGAATTACCATAAAAGATTTTCGCTTCCTTATCGCCCTTGATGAGCATGTCCGCTTTGCAGATGGCATAATTCGACGGCTGGAGTTCATGTCCGTGCAGGGTGACGAATTTCTCGATTCGTTCCCGTTCCGTGTCTGTAGTTGCGCGGTCGATCAGGTGTTCTTTCGAGACCGACAGCATACCGCCCGTTCCGCAGGCTGGGTCATAAATTGAAATATGTTTATCGGGGATAGGGATTTCCAACAACTCGACCTTCAAGCGAATCACTTCGCGCGGCGTGAAGTGGTCACCCGCTTCTTCGCCTGCTTCTTCCGAAAATCGGCGCAGGAGTTCTTCGTACACATAGCCCATCTCAAGACTCGAAAGGTCAGCAAGGCTGAGTTTTTCTTCCTTGTATTGATTCAAAATCGGCGCGAGTCGGTTGCGCTTGACCATCTCCCCAATCGTGGCGCGGTAATTGAAATGCTCGATGATCTCCTGCACGTTCTCCGAAAAGCCATTGATATACGCGCGGAAATTTTCTTCCAACAGGGTATGGTCTTCTTCGTACACCTTGCGCAGCGTCCAGTCCGTTTTATTGGAAAACGGCGACTGGGCAGGATTTGCCTCTAAATCTTTGATAAGTTTCTTAAGTTCTTTTTCTTTGATCTCAGGGCGCTTCTTTAGAATCTCCGCCTTTTTATCTTCGCGCCATTGAAGCAGCACGCACTCCAACCGCCGAATGACGATGATCGGCAAGATCACACTCTGGTATTCATACGCCTTAAACTTTCCGCGCAGCCGCACGGCAGATTTCCAGATTTGGTCGGAAAAATTATCGAGTTTTTGTTTATCGAGAGCCATTGGGTTCCTAGTCAGGTTTTGTCTTGCCAAATCGTTCGTGGATTTTGCCGGTTGGGAAATGAATAAAACCACCTTTTGCTTCCATGTCTTCTCTCATCTTCATGAATTTTTCACTAAAGCGAAACTCAATCGTCCAAACCACAATAAATATTACGGTACCTATTCCTAAAGCGATTAGATATGGGTACAGGGGATTGATAAATAAAATCAGGAAAACTTGGAAGCACATAAAGAACCATAATAAAACAAAAAACATGGCAGCCAGAATGGCGTTGATGACCACGAGGATCGAGTCGACCGCCCGTAATCGGGCATGTTTTTCATAAAATCTGGGCTTGTCATCGCCCGAGTTGAACGGAAGGTATGGATACAGGTTTGGCTCTTCCTCTAAAAACCACTGTCGGATACGCCCCATACGACGATACATAAATATTGAATTTGCGTTCAAGTCCAAACCTTGTAAATAAATAACCCACCCCATAATAAAAAGCACTAATAGCAAAATACTGGCTATCGGAAGTAAAAAAACCTTGATTTCGGGGATATTTGACGCGAGAATCAATCCACCAATTGCCGCAGTCACAATAACTAGGTAAAAGTTGATTTTGTTGGACAATATGTCTTCATATTGCATGGCGCGCTGAGTCATACTGTTGAGATCAGCAGTCAAATATTGGGCAAGCGCGTCTTTTGAAATTTTCTCTTTTGCTGGTTTGCGTGGCATATGTTTTGCCTTGTTGATAGGAAAGTGATTTAACTCGATTACAACAGCTCTTTGATTCTCTCTGCCGTACTTGCAACTTCAGTAGCATCCAGCCCACCGCATTCGTTGTCGGTGAGTTTCATTGTAAATCCTCTCGGCTGTAGTGACATTCTGCGTATCCAGCGGCATTCCAAATTTCATCAAGCGCTGGCTTCATCAATAATCTGAGTTGTTTTTCGTCGGCAGGATAATTTTCCAGCATGACCTCTCTGGTCAAAATAATATCTCTATCAAACGCAGGCGTATCCTCATTTAGTCTGGGGTTGACTGCAAGCCTTACGCCCTTGACGTTTGTTAATGAGAAAAAGACAAAGATTGGCTGCTCAATGCCGTAATGTTTTTGTAACCGCAATGCTTCATCGCAAGCGGTGATGAGGTCTTGTTTGAGTACGAGACTAGGAAAGTATGAAGTTCCATCAGATACTCTTGTCAAGTCGCTTTTCACATGCTCGATTTGTCCAGCACGAAAAATCTGATAATAACTACCAGCGTTCCCTTTTGTACTTGAATTACAAGAAACATGCCCGTCAATATTATGTCTGTGAAAGTAATAAGACGGGTTAAACTTTTTTTGCGCGTCTTCGCGGATATTCCGCATATCTATATTTTGATAGGTTGCAAACGACGCCAATGGAATGATGTGAGCAATTATTCTTTGCTTTCCATATAAAATGACTGGTGTTTCGTCAGCGGTAATTTGCGCCACCCTACCAAGTCGAAAGTCTCTTATTTTTTCTGACACAGTCTCGGAAAGAAGAAAAGCCTGGCGTAGTTGGTGAACATCCAGCGGATATTTGCCAGCGGAATTCCTTGCGTAGAAACGAGAAGCCCCTTGATAGGAAACCATGTGTGGCGCAGAGTAACTTCTTGGCACGTATATAACAAAGGCAAAATATCCGTTCTTTAGATTCACTGGCTGCATGGATACCCCTTGAATTCTTGGGGTAATGCCGTCTCGGATGATATTTTCAATTTTCAGTTTTTCGGAGTCTGCATTTTCTATGGCAACGCCTGGCAATTCAACAGGAACTCCTTTTTCCTCTTTTACGCCGAAAATGATGTATCCGCCTGCCGTATTTGCAAACGAGGATATATCAGCGAGAAACTCCCTTTTTTCGTCCGTTGTGGAAAGCGAGAAGGATAATTTGTACTCAATATTTTTCCCTTCGGGTTCTTTGGCTTCAAGAAGATCCTCGATGTCGGTATCTTTTAGATCGTGAATTGGTCTATTTGCAAATGCCATACACTCTCCAAATTGTTTACAAAAACAAAAACCGCCCACGCAACCAATTTGCGCAGGCGGTAGGATTATGCTATTATCTCCCTATCCGCTACGCGCCCAAATCGCGTAGTTCGTTGTAAAGCCTCGTGGGATTGCAGTCCTGCGGGGTTTATCGCTTAAGTATAGACGAGAGGGGTAATTCTGTCACTAACAAATGTACCTTTTTGCTTCTGTATTTACTCAAATTCCTTTTAGGAATCTCCTACCCTAAATTTACGCCCTCATTGGCGATCTTTGCGGTCTCGACATAGCGTAAAGGCATCGCAGGACTATTCCAACCGCCGGCATCTTGCAAGCGGTCAATGGGCGTATTGTTGCGCGCTGCCTGAGTTGCCCAGTAATGCCGACAGTCATGCGCCGACAATCCGACCAAGCCGACTGCATTCCCCAAGAAATTTACACGCTTCGTTAATCCGCGATCTGTCATGCCCTGCCTGGTTAATGTACCCTTAGCCTGCCTGCCATTTCCCTTGCTTGCACTTGCCCGCCAAAGATTACCACTCTCAGGGACGTCATGTTTGAAATATGCCTGCGCCGCTTTCAAAGTTCGCGGAGTGAGCGCGTGGGTCTGGGTCTTGTCCACCTTGGGGCGGTAAAAGGTCAATGTACCGGCTTTCAAGTCAAAGTCAGTGACGGCAAGTCCTGCGACTTCACCGACGCGCAAACCATGTTCCAAAAGTAGGCACATCAACAGGGCATCACGCCGACCTTGCGGAGTCTCGGGCTGTGCAATCAATGCCGACGCTTGCTCCGAGTCAATGGACACCGGCGTGCTTTTCTTTGCACCTTTGCGGATCGGCACTTCAGTTACATTCCTTTGTTCGTCAACCCGCTTACTTTCCTTGTGGCTGTACCCTTTGACCGTTGTGATCATGGCGTATTCGGTTTGATCCAATCCCCCCGCCTTCAATGCCAGCCGCGCATACCCTTTGACGGTCGCAAGTCTTACATTGACACTTGCCACTGCATAGCCCTGTTGTAATTGCCACCGCGCAAAGCCTTCCACCAATCCCCAGGATATACCGCACCATGCTTGCGGGTCCTGTGCAAAGTCACCAACCTGTAAGCCCGCCGCGCGCAAGTATTGAGCAAACAAGGCAAGGTCATTATCCTGCCGCCTCAAAGTGTTCTTTGCCTTGCGGTCTCTGTAATCGATGAAGGCGCTCTGCGCCGCAAAGCCATTCGCGGCTTGCCCTGCCATTGCCAGGGCGTTGGGTTCGGTGGGAAGTGGTGTAATCGCTTGGTTGGTCATAGGGCGATTATACTATCAAGTTCTGATTTGCTTTAATAATCAGAACCTATTTTTCACCAAGAACTAGGGCAGGCTTTATAGTTTGCCCTGCCTTGGTTCTTATACGATCTATTTTGGTCACTTTACCCAAGAGCATATTCGCTGATCATGATCCCTGCTTAAACATAAAATTAGCTATGCTACAAATACAATTGTGTTTACTGCATGACAAATAAGAAATTAAGATCAGCGGAACGCATATTTCTAGATTCTTGGGATACGAAACTTAATCCAATGAGAGTCCTCTATCAAACTGAACTCTATACCTTTGCATAAAATTTCAAATCCTGTATTTGGATGTCCGCTTTGGTGGATAGTGCGAGCATGTTTGGTATATCCGAACACCCGCGTTTGAAAAAATCTCAACCAACCATCGATATTTTGGAAATCCTCTAAATTAATAGTTACCACGGGCCAAACTTTCTTTGCGGGACCATATAAAAAGATTTTCTGCAAATTCTCAGTCATATTATTATTAAAATTCACAAAATCAGCCAGTCCATCGATTAGGAGCAATACTGACTGCTGACTGATCTTATTCATTTCTACCCAGATTGCTAGAGCCTGAATAAAGTCAGCAGCACTCTCTTGCACCATGGAAAAGATACCAACACAATGAGGGTATTCGGCACAACCATCCCATTCATGGAGGCGATTTGTGATTACACCATATTGAATCTCGCTTGATGCATGAGTGGAAATAACATAACGGGCGATATTCTTCAGAAAATCAGTCTTGCCTGTCTCTGAATCCGCCGCTACTAGAATGGGACCAGGTGTGGGGTCCCACATATTCAGCAAAACTGGCAAATCATCATCTGCAAGTCCGAAAAACAAAGCCTCCTCTGGAAGTGGTCCAATCTCTTTCAAAACATCTTGGAGTGGAGGCAACTCAGATGCAAAACCTGTTTGTTCCCTTACCTTATCAACAACCGGACGCCACACAGCCTCAGAGGTTGATAGAAAAGGCAAAACTTCATCTAACAGTTGCGAGTTTATGTTCATGGGATTCTCCTTAATAAATTGACGTATCAATTCCTTTCTAATTCAATCAAGATAAAGTATTTGACCCAATCTAACCGGCAATCTACCTAATCTCCAGCAACTGACATCGGACGGCGAGGCTGTACAACCCTTTTAATGTTAGGCCCAACAGGATCGTGCCCGTTTCCCGAAAATCCACCACCGGATAAGAAATCATTAGCATTCTGGAGAATAAAATCGGGCGATTGTCCATTCTTGGCCACTGCTGCAGCAACATTCAGTATCAGTGCAAGGAAAGCCTTTTGCTGATTTTGATTGCCAAATTGCTCAAAAAGTGGCCGAATTCGATCAGCAGCCGCACTGCCGAGCGCTTTGGCGGCAGATTGGTCCTGTAAGGCTTGTTGAAAGACCTCATTAGGCTGAAGATTCATGATATTCACTGCAAAGCGATTCATCAATATACCAAAACCTCGTACACGGTTAGCTAATGCACTACTAAGGGCATGTTTCAAATAGGATCGTCCCGTCTCTGAAGCCAGTTCGTCGAAAGTGCGAGAAATTACGATGCCATTACGTGCAATATCGGTGATACCTGTTTTTACAATTTCCTCCCAAGCGCTCTCATTTTCAAAGCGAAGAATCTGAATCCGTCTCTGCTCATTGGCTTCACGCACGTCAACGGAGAAGAAGATTTTCATCTCAAGATCAATGGCAACTCTATCACGGGTAAGCACGTTTCCCAGAGTGATCCTTGCTGTCCGCATATCTAGCCGCACCTCATTGGCAACAAACTCAAACGAGGAAGAAAGGAGTGTCCATCTATCTGGGGAGACAAATCGCTTGAACTTTCCCCACTTGGAATAGATTACACCAACATGATTTTCAGTTGGCCGATAAAATACTTTTGCAAATGTAGTCATACCACAACTCCTCTCCACAAACGATTGGTTATTTCTACATCAACATTATAGGATGGTAGATTGTTGAAAGAAGCAATCAATATTCTTACTAACCCTCATAATTTACTTACATTAATCAAACAATATTGTGACATATATCAAACAAAGCCCTGACAGTTTCCTGTCAGGGCTTTGTTTTTGGAATTCAGTTCATCTTTTCAGGTTTAGGAATTAGACGATAGCCAGAATTAGGCTCAGTAATCAGAAAACGTGGATGTTCCGGATCATCTTCAATGACTTTGCGAATCCGTCCGATCAAGGTGTGTAGATATCCCTCGTCATATTTTTTCCCTTTAAGTGGGCCATCTTTGAGTTCCTCTTTAGTACACACCTCATTAGCATGATTATAAAGATACCAAAGTATTTCAAAGGTCTGCGGAGTAAGACGTTCTTTCCGATTCGCAATCCTTACAATTCGGGCCTTTTCGTCCACAATCCTAAGTTGGTCTGACCCAATAAGTTTCATTGGTTGTTCGTTTGCATTTCCTTGCTCTAATTTTTCTGCAATCATAGCCATTGAAAGCAAGATATGTCCCAGCCGTGCCAATTCACTAGAAGTTAAAGGGAGAGTAGGATCAAAATCCGCCAAACGACGCGCTGCATGGAAGAAAATGCCAAGATGATAATCGTGAACATTTTTGCCAACCACGTGAGCAGCCAATTTTCGTATAACCTTAATGGCCCGGGCTGGCTTGCTGACAACCGACTCCAAATCTCTCGTATCAGGTTTAGCAAAATCGGTGTTGATAAGACAATGCTCCAGTTCTTGACATCGCAAAAGATCATTTGTCTCCACCCAGTCTAAGCGGATTGCGGCTTCCAACGCAACAAAATTCCAAAATAATGGAGCCAGTCCAGCTTCGACAAAGTCAGTTAGCCAGGTTTGCCCAGAGTCATCCGTCAAAATATTTTTACCTGTGAGAGTTCCTGGTACGTTGATTATCAATCCAGGTTCTTTTTGGTCAAATACTTTGTACAAGATTGGAAGAGGATCCAGATAAGAGAAGGATTGACCACTAAAATGAAAAATTAATGTCTTATTGGCATACTCAATCTTTGGTCCAAGTATTGCAATTTGATTTTCAATAACCTTTATACGCTCTTTGAAATTAGCATGTATGAAGTATTCCTTGGTTAATTCCAAGCGCTGACAATAAATTTCATTGATGGTCTTTCTTCCTATAGCTTGCTTCCCCAGGTGCCAGGCATTAAGACTTTTATGGAACAGAGATTCTAATGCTTCATTAAAGAGCTTTTCTGGCCCGGTTTGATATAGTGAGAATAGAGAAAAAACCTTCTCTAGATTCACATTAGGGAGTACGTAGATATTCACGCCATAATGCGTCGTTTCCTTATTCATACTCCAAATGATGCCAGTATCACCTCCAGATTTTGGGGAGAATTTCTTGTAAAGATCTCTTTCAAGTTTAATTTGAACACTTTGACCACAAACAACTACGAATTCATCCATTAACATGCCAGCCTTAAAATCGAGCACCACAAAAGCTATGCGTTGTTTATGATACCAGAGGATTCGGTCGATACGGATTTGATCCTTCTCAAAGAAAGACATTCGAATAAGACCTTCCAACTCCTCAGCTCGATTAATTAGAAACTGATTTTCCAATTCGGGGTTGAGCAAACTTGCTAAATGCAGGAAGGTGATTGGAAAAGATTTATTGGTTTGGATGTTCAAATCCCAATTCACATTTACAAATTTGGTAATTGCTGATTTTACAGCATTTGACAAAGCCTTTGGACCCTTTTGTTTTGCAACATAATCAATTGCTAAGGGAGTTCCTTCGGCAGTGCTTAACGCGGTAACTGCCGACGCGTAATCGGGATAGGCTGTCAAAATTATTTTAGGTGTGTATTCAGAAACCGTTTTCTGCGCAAATATTAAACCGCTAATATCAGCTGGATCTTCCTCATCTTCCATACGAAGATCAATAATCACTAGTTGGAACCATATAAGCTCCATAAGTTCTTCTGCTTTAGTAGTACTGGATGCGGTTAATACAAAGTAACCTTCTTGTTCCAAGAGTCTAGCCTGGATTTCTAGAAACTCAGGTACATTGTCGACCAGTAAGATTTTCAGTTTCATGACTCACCAGTATTTCCAGCGGTCTTCTGCTGTTTAAGTGATCTCTTTTTTATCATTGGGCGCGGTACTAAGTGAAGTGAACTACCAAGCCAATTATCAATAGCTGTACGAACTGCCCTTTCCATCATTGTAGCCCGTTTATCCGTAGGCAGTTCTTCAGAAATAGCCAGTAGATATTCTAGCTGATTTGTCTGAAGTAATTCTTGATGATATCCGTCCATGCGTTGGTTAGCAAGATCCACACGGGTGAAAAAAAGATAACCTAAAACCTCAACAAGAATTCCTCCTGTAGTTGCCACAACGCCGATTGTAAGCATATTAAGCCAAGCCAAGGCAATTCCCGAGAACATCACTACGCTTCCAAAGATAGACAAGCCGAATGCTGCCATATAATTAAATCGGGCTTGACGCCGAGCATCCGCATGATCGCTCTTAATCTGTTCGGAAACTTTTGTAATTGAAATTTTGATACGAGGCCAGTTTCTAATCGTCTGACGTATTATTTCGATCAGAATATCAGGACGCTCATCTTTTTTTACAAAAGCTACCACTGACGGAAGTTCGTCTACAATTGGGCCCAATACCTCACGTATTTCACTGTATCCGGTGTTGTAAGCAGTCAAGATGATCTTGGGTATATGACGATAAGCGTTCTCCTTGGCCAATAGGAGACCGCTTATATCATGCTGATTCTCATCATCAACTAGCCTAAGATCAATAATCGCTACATCAACTTTCGTTCTTCTAAACACCTCGCGGATTTCATCAGGGCTCTTGGCTAACTCCACATCAAAGCCAGCACTTATCAAAATGCGTTGCCAAGTTGTTCGATCTTCCTCTTGATTATCAGCTAATAGGATGACATTATTCATGAGACCTCTTTCTTATTGATTTTTTCAAGATGGTATTTTAATGTCTGAATGACATCTTCTTCTCTTGATACTTTCAGGCGATAATCCGTTGCACCTGCTTTTAACACCTCTTTCGCTTGTTCATACGCCGGTGCTGGAGATAGAACGATTATCTTTATTGTAGAGCTTTTGTTACGGATAGTTGAAATTTTTTTAGGCAGATCCTTTATAAGACTTGCATCTATGAGGACTAGAGTATATTGACTCCAACATAATAAGTCTTCAATTTCATCATCTCTTAGTACTTCCAACAAGCCACCAAGTTTCTCTGTGGATTTTTGGATAATTGCCTCCCACCGCTTATCTCGATTAAAATCAATTTTGAGAATCTTAAATTCTGCAGGCATTATCGGCTCTCATAAAACATTGCATGGCAGCGAGATTACCATCGTAGTGCCATTATGACTCGTATTATCAATCCGGGTATCTCCCCCATAAGTCTGAGCAATTGTCTTGGCAAGAACAAGTCCTAACCCCGCCCCCCTACTACCTTCCACCTTATTCACCGGCTCGATCCCGACATTATTAATATCTATCCCAGAGGGAAAGCCAGGACCATTATCGCTTACAAGAATTTCAACAATACTATCGAAATGGCGAGTCGCAATCGTAATCGCGAATGGTGGGCTACTAGCTTCTAACATAGCATATAGTGCATTGTCGAGGAATATTTCTACTGCACGGAGAATCCATTGCGGGCTTCCTTTTACTGAAACTGCATCATCCAGTTTCGGGTCGAGATTCCAAGATAATTCTGCCAATTTGTAAGGCTCATGCTTCCACATATGATTCAAATGCACCTGTAAGGTATTATTTAGCGATATTTGCATGATTTGCTCTTCTTCCGAAAGAGGGGCAATTATCGGAATCCCTTTGATTCGCTCTATAACATTATTAAGTGATGATAAATCCTTCAACACCTGCGGGGTATCTCCATTGAATAATCCTTGGCGAAGGAGTTCTAAATATCTAAGTGCAATGCCCGATTCGCGTTTAATCGCATGTCCCCATGCATAACTCACCATTTTCATCCATTCAGTTGCTGTACGTGGACCAACCAAAGCCTTCATAGCTCTCAAAGATTCGTGCTCTCTGGAATTTTCAATTGCGATAGCAACTTGGGAAGCAAACACCTTGCTAAGTTCGATCTCTTCTTTAGTAAATACGCGTTTAGTTTCCATCATATCCAAGCCGAACGATCCTAGAAACTTATCCTTGCTCATTACAGGGACTAGGAGAATAGTGCGAGTATTACTTGGGTTAAGAATGCTCTGCGCGGCATCAAATGCCGGTTCAGTAGAGATATCAAAAACAACTATAGGTTCCCTTGTTTCTAATAGACGTTCCTCAACAGGCACTCCACGTAAAGGAAAAACTAATCCCTGCATTCCCATATTAGGATATTCAGCAAATACAGTTCCATATTCAAAATTAGCATCAAATAATGCAAGACCGCTGTGAGTCACTCCTAAGAGATCAACTGCTGCTTGACACGCGGAGGTAATAATTTTGCCAAGTTCTAAAGATGAATTGACGGTTTGTGAGATCCTGAGAACTGTATCAAGATTACGCGCTCGCGTTTCAGCAGCATCAAAAAGGCGAGCATTCTCAATCGCTATTGCCGCCTGCGCTGCCAGCGACTCGATATTCTTTACATCCTCATTACTAAACGCGGCAGGCTTGGCATGCTCGATACTTAGTACCCCGATAACTCGTTCACCTATTTGGAGTGGTACGGATAGCTGAGAGTGAACATTGACGCCTTCTCGCAAGGGAATCCAATTAGTTCCATTTGAAACTTCAAGTTCATTTTTGGATTGTCTTGTGATAACAGCCAAACCTGCAATGCCTTTCTTTGTATCTCTCAGCAGGTCTATTTCGCCAACGTTCTGTTGTAAATCATCAAGAATCTCGAGCGGAAAACCCGCTATGAAACAAAGCCTATTTTCCTCCAATAACGCCACATGGCTGAAACATCCTTCCTGCGATTGCGCGCCAACTACATGGAGTGCTTGCTCGGAAATTCGTTTGAGCGTCTCGTCCATAGCTAATGAACCGGTAATGGCTCTGCCAGCTTCATATAACCCTTCTAGAGTCTCTGCCTGTTCCTTGGTTCTCTCATGCAATTTTGCGTTATTAATTGCAATTGCTGCGTGATTTGCAAAAATTGCAGCCAACTCCTTCTCTTTCTCTTCGAATTGATGCGATTCACCCTTGCTATAGACATTCAGAATACCGATTAGCTCTTTGCCAATCGTGAGTGGGGCGACTAACACGTTGTATAGCCCCTCACTTTCCACAAGTTTTGGATCACCAATTGGCTTATGACGTATGTTAAAGGCCTGTGGTCTCAAGTTCTCTTCTGCAATAATCTTATCCACTATATAACGTGGAATCCGTTGACTTTGCTGATATTCATCACTAAGCCCAAATGCTGCCCGAATAACCAAATTCTCCTGATGTTCATCCCAAAGCATCAGGCTCGTCGCTGGAGCAATGAAAATCTCCGCTGCTTTGTTAGTGATCATAGGCAAGAGGATATTCGACTCAAGAACAGAACTCACGGCCGCCGAGGTAGTTTGAATAGCTTGTAACGTTTGTGTGTATCGATGTTCGGCTTGATATAATTGAGTATTTCGTATTGCCACGGCGGCCTGGTTGGCAAACAATTGGATGTTGGTGAGTTCATCTGCTGTAAAGCTGTGAGGTGAATGGTAGTTAACAAACATAACTCCCACCTTTTGCTCTGCCACTTTGAGAGGAATCGCTATACACGACTCAATTCTTTCATCTTGCGCAAATCGTCTATCTTTGAAGAGGGCATCCTCAGCAATCGTCGGCACAATGTATAGATCATCCTGTCGCAACATCTCATAAACGATTGAATTTAATGGCACTTCCCTATAACGCGTTGCTTTTTGGGGATTGGAGACCCCTATCATTATAGGTGGATAATCCAACTTGCCAGTGGCTTGCTCGTAAACATACAACGTTACTACATCGCAACCCATGGCTTGTTGCGTCCCCATAGCAACAGATAATAAAGTGGCTTCACGATCTCCCAAGACAGTTACCTGCGCCACAACTTTCGCAGCGTCTCGGGCTTTACTCACTTGCGCCAACAACCTAGCTTTCTTGTGCGCTAAGGCAGCATGATAGGCGAAAGTCTCCAATGTCCTTCTGTCTTCCTCTGTAAAACTCCGAAGACGATTGTAGTTCGCGTATAGTACACCGAGTTTCTCGTTACCCACTTTCAATGCTACACCCTGGAAACTTTTTGCGCCGATGCTTTTCAAGAGCTTCACAGTTGAAGGTCCCATAAAATTGTACTGCGGATCGGATATATCCATGACACCAACCCAGCCCCGTCCCATTACCGTGTCAGCGGTCCCGCCTTTCTTGGGCTCTGTCTTCTGAAACCTTTCCAGTTTGTTTGTCGGGATACCATACGCCACTAACTCTTCAGGAAAGAATTGATTGCGGACGTTATCGTAGGACCAGATTGCGGAGGAATCTGCTTGCAATACCTCACTGGCACTTTTCACAATCTGTTGCAAAACCTGGGATGGATCAAGTGTCCCAGCCATGGCCTCGGCCGCTTTACGCATGTGATCCAACTCTTCCATCCGTCGGGCACTATCATAAGCAATTGCTGCTTGGTTAACAAATAATTGAAGGGCCTCAATCTCATAATTGGGAAAGTCACGAGGCTCGCTATAATGTATCCATACAACTCCAATTCGCTTCCCTTGTATAGAAAGCGGTAAACACAAAGCTGCTACCACTTTATTACGGAACATCCTTGGATTCACATGTTTTCGATCTAGCAGTGCATTCTCAATTTTCTCGGAACTGCCAGTACGCATTACCTGCATGGTAATACCACTAGGGCGAATTACTTTCCTGATATCAACCTTATTGTCTGGCCCTGTAGTGAACAAGTTTCTTGCCATCCCCAACTCATCAATGAGGACAACGCTAACCCATGATGCCCCTGCCGCTAGTTTTGTCCGATTAATTATATCCTCCAACAATTGTGAAGTTGGTTGAGACAACACCAAGGCATTACTCGCTTCAAATGACGCACGGATCTTTTCCCGTGCTGCCTTGGCTTCCTGAAAGAGACGCGCATTATCAATAGCGTTGGCAGCCTGGCCTGCAAAGGTGGAAAGAAGTTCCACATCATCATGATTAAACGCGTCAAGGGTAGTAAGATTATCCAGCGATAGCGCGCCGATCACTTTGCCTTTAACTTTAAGAGGTGTACAAATCGTTGATTTTTGCTTTCGCGTTTCCCTGTATTTGAATTCCTTGTACCTCTTATCTTCCAAAACATTGCCACTAACAATTGGCTCGCCATGTTCATAAACCCAACCAGCAAATCCTTCCCCGATTCTAAGTGTCAAAGCCTTGTCTATTTTTGCGCTATAACCATGGCTGGTCTTAATGTGCAGCGCCTCGGTCTTTTCGTCAAAGAGATGAATGGAGCCATTCTCTGCCGAAGGAAAGGCTGTCATAGATGAATCCATGATGAGTTGTAGTATCTGATCGATTTCGAGCACACTTCCAAGGGCTTGACCTGCCTTAATTAACCCGCGTAGACGCTCCTCAAGTAGGTGGACTTGACGTTGGTCACGCAAAAATTCCGCTTGACCAACTTCTTTCCCTTCGTCATCTCTTAACGACACCGCAGACAGAAGTACTGGGATTTTTGCTCCATCTCGGTGCTTTAAGCTAATCTCATAATTGGCGATTCTTCCTTGCTTTTGCACAATATCCCAAATTTTCCTTGCATCATCGATATCCAGATGAAGCTTTTCAACGGTATTACCTTTCATTTCATTGGTTGTGAATCCAAACAGCTCCTCAGCTTGCTTGCTAAACACTGTTATACGCTTGGCACCATCCATGGAAATCACTGCGTCGAATGAACTTGCTATCAGACTATCTACATGCTTGCGAGTTCTTTCCAGATTCGAAAATAACCTAGCATTTTCAATAGCAGGAGCCACTTGACCACCTAGTGTTCTTACGGCATCCAAAAAGGCTTGGTCGTACGCTTGAGCCAAATAACTTTGTAAAGAAAGTGCACCTACGATCTTCTCTCCAACCCTTAGAGGAAGGCAAATACCGGATTGGCTAGGACCTTTTCCACTAAGAAGGGGTTTTATATTTAATGTCTTCCATTCTTGTTCCGCTTGCTCAAAACTGGACCAGACCTGTTCCTTCCCACTTTTAACCACATGACCAGCTAATCCCCAACCCGAAGAATCAAAACCTAGATACCTTTCAGGCAAGGGGTCTGATTTACCCTCATCATAAGATTGGTGAAATTGAAGAGTATCTGTTGTTGAATCGTAAAGCGCAATAAAGAAAGTTTGCATTGTAAGTTGTTCTTGCACGTAATTCCACACAAGCGCCAATTGTTTTTCTAGGTCAGTCGTTTGGGTAAGCTCGCGGCTGACTTGTACCAGTGTGGAGAGATATTCATGTTCCCGACGAATACGTTTGCGTTCCGCAGCATTATAGATTGTCAGTGCAAGTTGCTCAACGTTAAACGGTTTGGCGATGTAACTATAAGCGCCTATACGATGTGCTTCTTCTCCCGATTTCAGCCCCCAGCCTGTGAAAAGGATGACTTCGATGTTGGAATATCTTGATTTAATATGCTTAAGAATCTCCATACCACTAGGACCTTCTCCCAGCACTTCGTCAATCAGGGCAACATCGAAGCGACCTTTTGTTTTCTCAAGGGCTTGCAAGGCTTCTTCAAAATTAGCAACATCCTTTACTTCATACTTATATGGTTCCACCCGCAGATAACTTGCCAGTGGTTCTCGCACACTGTCTTCATCGTCTACCAAAAGCAGGCTTAAAATCGGTTCACTCATTGGTTTACCTCCTCAGTAACAAAAGGCGCTTCAACAACAAATGTTGTTCCCAGCGGAATAAGAGATTCTTGAACGCATAGCGTTCCTCCCAGTGAGTTAATGAAACCACGCGCGATATAAAGACCTAAACCGCTTCCTCCGCGTGTTGAAAAACCGGGAGAAAAAATTCTCTTCAAGTGTGTTTGATGAATCCCTGGTCCATTATCTGTAAAACGAACACGAATTCGTTGCATTTTTTTATTTAGTGATGTAGTAATCCGCAAAAGACTCTGTCCACTCAATTGAAAATGGTCAGCTTTTAGCGACATTTGCTGAACAGCATTTAACATCAGGTTAAGAAACACCTGCTGTAAGATAATGCTATTTCCCTTGATGGGTGGAAGGTCGGTTGCCAAATTGACTTCGATTTTAACATGATCTTTATAAGCGATAGGGCGCAACAAACTTACCGCGCTACTCACGACCTGATTAACGTCAAAATTCTTCTGTATTTCATTTGTTTGAAGCAATTGCTGAAAAGCCTGCACCGTTGCTTTTAAATCAAGAACCAGATCAAGCAAATGTTGAGCAGATGTTTGTACTTTATCTAGGGTTTTCTCGCCACTTAAAAGGCGTGTTTCAAGATCAAGAGCAGTGATTTTGTTGAATACGTCATGCCCGAAGCCTCGCGCCAATTCGCCACTTAAGAGCATGGGATTAAGCGATTGGAGTTTTTTTTCGAGTACTTCACGGGTCAAGAGCGCGGCAAATAAAAGCGATCCTGCCTGTGCATCACGTAAGCGATAATGTGAAAATGCATCTGGCTTTTGGTGGAAGAAAAACACGGCATGCTGGATTTCGTCATTAACTTGAATCGGTACACCAATACACGATTCAAATGGCAAAAATTCAAGCAGTTTGGCAAATTTCGCTTTGGCATGTTCGGAGGCATGAGTTTCAAATATTGTCTCACCTTCCCGAATGACATCTTCGACCGGGCTTGCACCCAAGCTGTAAACCGCTTCCAAGTGAATTGGTGCATCACCAGCTTGTACCAAGATAGAAATTGTGCGAGAGGCTGAATCCAGGCGGAAGATTAGACCAATTTCAGCGCGGATGAGTTGAGTAACCTGCTCAACGGTAGTCTGAATGCGTTGCCGAATTGGAATATGGTCGCTCTGTGCAAGTTCAGCTTCGCGCGGGATAGGCGAGGGACTCGGCGCGGCACGCCATACCGGTAAAAACTCGCCACGAGCCAAACGCAATAGGAATGCTTCTATCAATTCGATGTCAAGAGGTTTAGGAAAAACTTGCAAAACTTGCGCAGTTTCAATCTCATCTGCCCGGTCAATCAATGTGTCCAAACTGCTCATTATACAAATGTGAGCTTTGTGGTCATTTTTTCGGAGATGCCTAACTAATTCCAAGCCATCTTTCTCCATCAGGTTTAAATCTGCTAACAGGACTTGGCAATTGTGCTTCTCAACTTGGCTGATGGCTTTCTCAAACGATTCTGCTTCCAAGGCCCTAAAACCGCGACGGTTCAACCATGTTGTAAGTGATAAGCGCACCTCGTCATGGTCGTCCACCACAAGTATCGTTCCCAATTGATCTCGAATCACCGAGGAAATTTGGGAGACTTGGTTTGCAAGGACAGGCATTGGCAACTTAACAGTGGCTTTGCCCACTGCGTTTGATGGGGTTTTGATGGCATCACGTTGAAGCATTAGCTCCTTGACGCTCAGTGTTAGCCGTTGGTTATTTGTATCAAGATTCGTAATAATTGCCTCAACCGCGTCCCCAACCCAAAGTACATCTTCTGGTTTATCAACCCGCCAACACGCAATTTCTCCAAGCGAGACAAAACCATTGATGCCAGCCTGAACACGTATAAAAGCTCCATTGGGGTGCAATGCCCGAACCGTACCGCGTACTGCGTTCCCTTCATGATTATGCTGAGCGAATTCTGGCCAAGGGTCTTTCAGAGTTGAGCGGCGGCTTAATTCTACATGGGCATCCGTCTCCTCAGTTTTGATAACCACCGCCTGAATTTTCTGCCCTACTTGAACAATTTCTGACGGTTCAACATCTGCATCAAGATCCAGCTCGCGCCTTCGGATGTAGCCTAGCGTGCCATCTGGCATGCGTACGAAAATACCGAACGGGAGAATGCGTTCTACCATTACCTCAACCAAGGGTAAATCAGGTGGACGGTTAATTTTCATTACATAGGATTATACCGACAATCTATATAAGCTTGCCTATATCAATCCTCTGACAATCGTCTAACAATTGCTCCCTTTTAGCATACATTTACTTTTCAAGGTAGTGGCTGAAAAGTAAGTGATGGTAAGATAAGGAATATGATCCAAAAAGCCTACCATTGTCGAGTGTGCGGAAGCACAAATATTGTCAAAAACGGCACAAACCGCCTGAAGCAACAGCAGTATCACTGCAAAGACTGCGGAGCGCGGCGCGTGCTTGAGTCGAAACGAGAGGCAAAAAAACGCAAAAGCCGATCATCCTCAACGCCTACCAAGAGCGCGTAAGTTTGCGAGGTCTAGAACGGGTTTTTGATGTTGCTCGCCAAAGTGTTTCCAGATGGATTGTCGAGCATGTAAAGAATCTGCCCAATCTCAAAGATACTTTATTACCGGCGAAACCAGAGGATATTCTGGAATATGACGAAGCTTGGAGTTTTGTGTTCAAAAAGATCAATAAACGCTGGCTTTGGACCGTCATGTGCCGTAGAACCCGACAAATCATTGCTTTTGTGATTGGAGATCGCAGTGAAAATACCTGTCGTCGCTTATGGAAAAAGGTTCCAATCGAATATCGCCATTGTCTTTCCTACAGTGATTTTTGGGATGCTTACCAAAAAGTCCTTCCGCACGAAACCCATCATGCGGTTGGTAAAGAGAGTGGACAGACATCTCATATGGAGCGTTGGTATTGTACTTTGCGCCAACATCAAGCTCGCTATGTTCGCAAGACCCTTTCGTTTTCAAAGCGCGATGCCTTTCATCACATGGTTACCAAATGGTTTATCGTTGATCACAATTTAGCCAGAAAACAACTCGCGTCACTTACTTTGTAACCACTGCCGCGCCTTTTTGTACCTGTGGCTGTCACACTCGAACCTGTCATTCTGGCAGAGAAGGAATTTCTCATGAATCGAGTCTGTGAACGAGCGGATGAAGTCTTCACCCACTATCCAGAAACAAGTCCGCTGGAAAAGCAGCTCTCGTTATTTCAAGGCATGTGAGCGTGGGACGCACCCTCAGCACCATAACCCAATATCTCAACGAGACGGAAGCCATGCTGTCTTCGTTTCGCCGTGCCTTGAGACGGAGCGATCAATACATCTTCGATGGCATCTTTGCGTCGGCGCGCAAGCACATTACCGCCATCAGCCAGACCGATTCACTTTTGCCTTTTGAAGCCGTCCTGTTGGCTATGTTGCTTGAACAAGCCAAAGAAATCTCTGCGCTGCGGCAGGAGATCGAACAGAGAAGAAATGGATGAGGTCACAGGCTGGCTTTTTGATGTATACAGTCATCCTGAAAGAGGCGTTGTCCTGTGGGTCATCGCGGACTCCGGGGAAAGACTTCGCCTGCGCATGGAACTTCCCATCACGATATATGTTGCCGGGGATTTCAAGTTGCTGCGAGCCGCGTGGATATTCCTGACAGGAAAAGTAGAACTTGCCCGCACAAAACGTCGGGATCTTTTTATTGGCGAGCGCGATGTGATGCAGGTCACACTGAATGAGAACAATGATCTTGCCCATGAATTGCAATCTCAACTCCCCTCTTTGGATTACTACGACACAGACATCCCCATCACATTGAGATTTATCGCTCACACGGGAGTTTATCTTCTTGGACGCTGTCGGCTCACACTGAACCGTGAGTGGGTTCAGACCATCCAGGCATTAGACTCCCCGTGGCAGTTGTCACCAGAACCGATTCCTTTGCGTGTCATGGAACTCTCTCCCGACGCTGATCCTGCCTTTCGTACGCCGACCAGGCTCAGGGTCAAGACAGGGCGAGGCGAGTACTTCATCAATATGGACCCCCAGCGTCCCTTCCTAATCAGCCTGCAAGCCGACCTGCGTCATCATGATCCAGACCTGATCCTCACCAATTACGGGGATGGATGGTTGATCCCGAAACTGGCAGACATAGAGATCAATCGTGATCGGGAGCGTGCGACGCAAATTAGAAAGGCGAACAGTTACTTTGCTTATGGACAGACCATCCATCGCGGCGCACAAAGTCATTTATTTGGACGCTGGCATATTGACCGCAGGAATGCGATGATGTTCAATGAATATGGGCTGGAAGGTGTGATGGAGCAAAGCAGGGTCACGGGCATTGGCGTGCAGGAGATGGCGCGCAAGTCACCAGGCGCCGGAATCACTGCCATGCAAATGCTCACAGCCTTGAGAACGGGAGTGATGATCCCATTGCACAAACAGCAGGCGGAGGGGAGCAAGACTCTGGCAGGCTTGATCCGAGCTGACAAAGGCGGGTTGATCTACCAGCCGACCCTTGGTGTTCATCGGGATGTGGCGCAGATAGACTTTGCCTCCATGTATCCGAGCATCATGGTGCATCACAATATTTCCCCTGAAACTTTAGGAAAAGATGACCCCATGCAGGGATTGATCCCGCAGACCTTAGCTCACCTGCTTGAAAAGCGTTTGAAACTAAAAGAACTGCTCACTGACCTGGATGAACGCGACTGTCAAGTCAAGGTAATGAAGCAACGGGCTGCTGCATTGAAATGGTTATTGGTGGTGTGCTTTGGGTATCTAGGATACAAGAATGCACGCTTCGGGAAGATCGAGTCGCATGAAGCGGTGACAGCCATTTGCCGTGAGTTGATGCTGCAAGCCAAGGAAGTGGCAGAGGAGTTGAGATTTGAGGTCCTTCATATGTACGTGGACAGTTTGTTTGTGCAGAAGAAAGGTCTGAAGGACAAGCAGGATTTTGAGCCTTTGTTGCTGGCAATTACTGAACAAACGAAGATACCCATTATGATGGAAGGCATATATCGCTGGGTGTGCTTTCCGCCTTCCAGGCAGGATACAAGGATCTCGGTACCCAATCGTTACTTTGGAGTGCTGACCAATGGAGAAGTGAAGTATCGTGGCATCGAAGCCCGCCGCAGGGATATACCTTTCTGGGTGAAGAAGATTCAACTTGAAGTGTTGAACTGTATGGCAAAAGCCAATTCATTGGATGAAGTGGCTAATTATTTACCTGAAGTAATTGAAATTGTGATTCAGGCAAAGCGAGATTTATGGAACGGTCATATCCCATTGGAGGAACTCGTGATCACGCAAAGTTTGAGCCGAGCATTGGAAGGATATACCTCTCCCTCCCCCGTCGCACAGGCAGCAATACAGTTACAAGCTATGGGTCTGAAAGTTTCACCAGGGCAGTTCATGCGTTTTGTGTTTATTCGCGGAAAGGAGCGGGTCCGCGCTTGGGAATTGGGTGTGGATGCGAAGACAGTGGATATAAAAAGATACTGTGCGATGCTGGACCGGGCAGTATCTGGGCTGGTGGGTATGTTTGAGAAGGAGGAAGTTGGGTTGGGACTATAATAAATCTTGCGTGGCATAGCGTTGCTTGGAAGATAAGTTTTTAGTGCAACCGTACTGCAACCGTACTGCAACCGCAAAAGACGGAATGGAAATAACAGAAAATATGGGCGATTTTATGCCTAAATATGGAATGAAATAGACCTCAAACGCCCATATATACGGTATGGACAAGTCAAGATAGGATTTCGTAATTATCAGGTCGTGGGTTCGTATCCCACAGGTGGCTCAAAGGTACAACACAAACCTCCGAGTTCTTAAAGAACTCGGAGGTTTGTGTCTTATTTTATTCAATCCCATCAAAAATATGATCCAGTACTTCCTCACTGACATCGAAGACCGAGCCGTTTTCGGGAATGGCTTCCTTTGTCATCCATTCAGGGATACGGTCATCCCTGGCAGTGAACCCGGCGCGTTTGTTGAACTCGCGTTCCATCTTGATGGTTTGCCTGCCCAGTTCCTGCAAGATATTATCGGGCAGATCGTCCCAGCCATAACGCGCTTTGAGCAGGCGTTTCACCACTCCATCGGGAGTGGCAGCATAGCCAAATCCCGCAAAGATACATGCGCCAATTGTGTCATAGCCCGCCATGTTCAATTGAGCATTGCGCGATGCATCTCTTTGCTGGGTTGGGTCAAGGTGATTGATCTGTGCGCGGATGGTCAACCCACAAGTATGGTCTGCGCCTTGCGCCGTGGTGGCGTATGTAACGCCAGTCCCCTTGATCGAGCGCGGCTCATACGCGGACATCGCCTGCCTTTTTACACAAGGTACACGGATAATATTGTATTCGTCGCCCATGTCTGCCGCGCCGTCGCCAAGTTTGCGCCCCAACTCTGTGCCGCTGCGCATCTCATCAATTAACTTCATCGCATCGTCACCGTTGCCCCAACGCATTAATCCGGCTTCGGCGGCAACGCCCAACGCCGCGCCGACTTCAATTGTGTCAAGCCCCAAGTCGTTGACATGCCAGTTCATGCGCCCAATCACATCCAGCGAATCAATATCAAGGTTTGTTCCCATCAAACCCACTGTCTCATATTCAAGCGGAGAGACAATGACCTTGCCATCCTCCCCACCAAAGACATTCGAGCACTTGATGGTACAACCCGCCATGCAGGCATGAGACGGGTCTGACGGTTTGCCGCGCGTCAATATGAATTCGCGCATGGTTTCGCCGCTGATTTTTTCCACGTCGTAAAAAGTTCCACGCGAAAAATTGTGTGTTGGCAGTGCCGCAAAACTTTGCGTCATGTGCGGCATGGCTTGCGTACCGTAATCTCGATAGGTTTTCGATTGTGGATGATTTAGGACGGATTGTGTGTAATCTTTTTGCGCGACCCTGAACGCCTCTGGATCGGCGAGGGCTGGTTTCTGACCCCCAGCATTGTCGAACACGATGGCTTTTAGACCCTTCGTCCCCATCACCGCACCAAGTCCGCCGCGAGCGGCAATGCGCGAGGGGATGCGATCCTTGTCAAGGTTTTGGATCCCCGCAGACTTCATTCGCATTTCGCCGCCAGGACCGATCAATGCAATGGCAACTTTATCGCCGTATTTTTCAACCAGTTTCGATGAAGTTTCATACACGCCAAGTCCTGCAAGGTCATCAGCCTTGTTCCATGTGGCACCATTCAGTGAAAGACATAAAACCCAATAGCCGTCTTCCTTTGGCTGATCTTCAAGAATGAGCGCATGAATGCCCATGTGTGTCATGTGCAGGCCTGTCCGCCCGCCAGCGTTGGCTTCCTTGATGCCGCCCGTCAACGGAGACTTGCCGCCAATGGAAATTCTATCTGTGGAGGAAAGCATGTGCCCCACCAACAAGCCTGGCGCAAAGATAAGTTTATTTTCCGCCCCAAGCGGATCACACTTCGCATCCACTTCGTCAAGCATAATCCGCGTGAGCAGTCCGCGCCCGCCGAGGCGCACCCAGGTTTCGGGGATGGGTTCGCACTTTAATTCCTGTGTGCGGACGTTAATACGCCAGATTTGAGGGTTGTAATCTGCCATAAATTTCTCCAAGTGTATATGTCATTGCGAGGGCGCACTTGTTCTTCGCCCGAAGCAATCCCCCTGGTCGACGAGGAGATTGCTTCGTCGCAACGAACGCTCCTCGCAATGACATGCTATCCAAACAACGAAATTACCGCTTCACTAAACACCTTTGTGTGATAGTCCACATCTGCCTGCGTGGTTTCGGGCGAGATGAGTGCCATGTTGTGGAAGGGAGTCATGAGGATGCCGCGATTGAGGGCGAAGAGATGCATGTAGCGGTCTAGTTCGTGGTCAATGGCTGCCGCTGCTTCGCCGCCATTTTTGGGCGGAGTGGGACGGAACCAGTATTCAGAGCGGTTGCCAAGCCGTTTGACAATCCACGGCAGGTCGAATTCTTTGATCAC
>DYDH01000008.1:35352-48251 GCA_020717985.1 Herpetosiphon sp.
CTGAAGCGCAAAGGCTTTGGCATAGAATTCGTCAGTGAGAACATACTTTAACGTGGCTTTCATCGCCGCAATGGAGAGGGCGTTGCCCGCCAGCGTGCCGCCGATGCCGCCCACATCTGAATCTTCGAGGACAAGCCGATTTTGGAAGGCTTGCGCCACTTCTTCGGTGAAGCCGTAGATCGCGGCGGGAACGCCACCAGCGAGGGGCTTGCCGAGGGTTAAGAAATCAGGTTCAAGGGCGTGAGCGGCGGTGTATCCACCTGGACCCGCACAGATGGTGTGAGTCTCGTCAATGATGAGATACGTCCCATATTTGCGAGTCAATTGGCGCAAGGCTTCGTGATAACCAGGGTCGGGGTGAATGATGCCAATGTTGGTCATGACGGGTTCCGCCAGCACAGCCGCGACCTCGCGCGAAGAAAGTGCGGTTTCGAGTGCGGCAATGTCGTTGAACTCAATCACCTTGGTGGTTTCCAGTGGATTGACCTGCGGTCCCATATTATTAGCGCGCGACATGGGCGTGCCTTCTTCGTCGAGGGTGATGAAGGTTTCGTCCACGGTGCCGTGATAACAATAGTTGAAAACCAAAACTTTGGGACGCTCGGTGATCATACGCGCCATGCGCAAGACGTGACGATTTGCATCTGTGGCAGTGAGCGTGAACTGCCAGTATGGAAGTTTGAAGCGGCGCTGGAGTTCCTCACCCACTTCGACCACATCTTCGTACGGCAGCATGAGCGTGATGCCTTTTTGGATTTGCTCGGTGATGGCGTTGACCGTGGCTTCGGGTGAATGACCTGTCATCGCGCCCGTGTCGCCGAGGCAAAGGTCAAGGTACGAGTTGCCGTCCACATCGGTGAAGTGCGCGCCTGTGGCTTCTTTGACGAAAACAGGAAACGACCCCGCCCAGCGGATCATCCACAACATGGGCACGCCGCCATGCAGTGACTTGCACGCGCGCTGGTAGAGTTCGTAAGATTTAGGATGTGACGTGTGGAAGAGTTGCTCTTCCGATTTTAGAAGTTGTTCGAGCTTTGTGCGGTCGAGTGTTTTCATGGTTGGGTTAATTGGTTAAAAGTCGAAAGTCAAAGGTTGTGAGACTTTCAACCTTCGACTTTCGATCTTTGACTATTTTATGGTTTCTTTGAGCGCGTTGCCGAAAATCTTCAAGCCGTCGTTGATCTGCTCGGCGGTCACATTCAGCGGCGGAATCCAGCGCAGCGTGTTGTCGTATGTTCCGCAGGAGAGCAACAGTAGATTCTGCTTTTCGGCAGATTGGATGATCTGCTTCACCATCGGCTTGGTTTTTGCCTGGCTACCGTCCACAATGAATTCGGTGCCGACCATGAGTCCCAGTCCGCGCACGTCGCCAATCTGTGGATATTCTTCCTGGAATTTTCGCAGACCCGTCATTAGTTGAATTCCGCGTTCTGACGCATTCTCCAACATCTTCTCGTCGCGCATAGCTTTAATCGTCGCCACACCAGCGGCACAGGCGATTGCATTTCCGCCGTACGTTCCGCCAATGGAACCGACATCCAGTTTCTTCATAATTTCAGTGCGGGTGAACACAGCGGAAAGCGGCATTCCAGAGGCAATGCCTTTCGCAGCGGTGATGATGTCTGGGACGACGCTAAAGTGTTCGAAAGCAAACCATTTGCCGGTGCGGCCAAATCCCGATTGGACTTCATCAAAGATCAGCAGGATGCCGTGCTTGTCACAAATCTCGCGCAGACCTTTCATGAACGAGGCTGGCGGCACGATATAGCCACCCTCCCCCATCACAGATTCGATGAGAATGGCGGCTGTGTCTTTGGGAGCGGTCTGCGAAGCGAGCAAATACTCAAGCTGTTCCAACGCATACGCCGAGGCTTTTTCTTCGCTCATGCCTAAGTGGAAAGCATATGGAAAAGGAGAAACAAAGATGCCCGCAGGCAATGGACCAAAGCCTGTGCGATAACCTGTCTTGGATGTGGTCAACGCCATGGTGGCATGTGTACGCCCGTGGAAGGAGCCATTGAAGACGATGATGTTCTGTCTGCCAGTGGCAACTTTCGCAATCTTGACCGCATTCTCCAAGGCTTCCGCACCAGAGTTGGCAAAATAGAAACTATCAATCGAGGGTGGAACAATCTTGCGGATTTCCTCGACCAATTGCAGCATCGGTTTGTGGATGACAATGTTTGCCTGCGCGTGCAGGAACAAGCCCGCCTGTTCACGGATCGCCTCGACGACTTTCGGATGGCAGTGACCTGTATTCGTCACACCAATGCCGCTGGTAAAGTCCAGTAATTTTTTGCCATCGTCGGTATAGATATATGAACCTTCGGCACGTTCAGCGACAAAATTGAAAATGCGACTCCAGGCGGGGGTCATGTACGGGAAGTTGTCTTGATAGAGTTGAGTTGTCATGGTTGTCTTTTGGGGAAAAATTTATAGAGTGTTGCGTGTTCCGTTATTGAATACTGAACACGCAACACAAAACACGCTACGCTGGCAAATATTCCGCCGCCCACTCGATATCGTGCTTCTTCAAAGTTTCGCGGGTCGGCGCGCCATCGGAGTTCAATCCTGCCAGCTTGTAGTAATGATCGATGGCAAAATCAACTTCCTCGTGAGTCAGGGCGAAGCCCGCCGTGGGACCAGTCCCAGCCAATTGCTTGAACATTTTCTTGGGCAGTCTATCGTCTTTGCGTCCGAGTCCCTCACGGGCATTAAAGGTGCGGAAGAGGTCAATGCGGCGACGTCCCACTTCCATGATTTCTTCCACGGTCAGGTCCCAGCCTGTGACGGCTTTCATCATCTCGACGGTTTCGTTGGGACCGTAAAGCGTCCACGTGGGACCGTATACAAATTGACAGAGTTCAGCAGAATCCATCATCGAATAAAAGACCTCGGTCTCATACGCAAAGCGGACTTTTTCTTCGGTCAGGCTATACGCAGGTTGCGGCGCATCAAGACCGAGAACATTCAGGCGCTCCAAATTGAAACCGCCAATACCTTCTTCGTAATATGGGTCATGCTCACTGGACTGATGATCCGCGCCGAAGGGATTAACCGCATAAATGAGCGCGAGACTGCGCTTGGCTTGCGGCATATGTGCAGGGAATTCCGCGCCCTTGGATGTGACCAGGCATTCATCTGCGCCATTGCCCCAAACTTTGGCAGCGCGTTCGGAGCCTTGGCCGAGCAATTTGCCGAGCGGCGTGCTGGCATGGACGATTTGATCCAGCGCTTCGAGCATGGCTTCGGCATTGCCGAACTTGAGTTCCAGTCCGCCCGTCTGCTCTTTGGTGATGATGCCTTTTTCGTAGCATTCCATTGCAAAGGCAATCGTCGCGCCGCAGGCAATGGTATCTACAGCATATTCGTTGCAAATTTGATTCGCCATCGAAACTGCCGCGAGGCTGTCCACGCCGCAGTAGGAACCAAAAGTGCCGAGTGTTTCGTATTCAGGTCCACCATAACGCGGGTCAACTTTGTATGCTCCCTCTTTGATCTCAACTACACGCTTGCATTTCACAACGCAGGCATAACAGGTATCGCGTTGAGTCAAAATTGTTTCAGCCATTTTCTCGCCGCTGATCGGTTCACAATTTTCAAATTGAGCTTCGTTATAGTTGCGGGTCGGCAGTGTGCCGATGGTATTGTTGAACAACACCACAACCGCGGTGCCAAACTTGGCAAGGCCATCCATATCACCATTTTCAGGGATCAGTTTTGGTCCAGTACGGTTCAATGCGGTCAAAGATTTTTGGTCAGCCAACTGCATCTTCCGTGTGCCCCGCACCACGATGGCTTTCAAATTTTTGGAAGCCATCACCAGTCCCATGCCTGTGCGTCCGTTGTGACGATTTGACATCGAAACCAGCGTGGAATATAGCACACCATTTTCCGCGCCGATTCCATGCTGTAAAATTTCCGCTTTCTTATCAACTTCCTTATGAATAATATCGTCCACTTCCCCCGATAGTTTACCCATCAAATGCGCGGCGTCACGCAACTCAGGCTGGCCTTCAATAATCGCAAGGTAGACAGGCTTGGGCGATTTGCCTTTAACCACGATCCCGTCGAAACCAGCAAACTTCAGCTCGGCAGGAAAAAATCCGCCGCTTTGCGAATCGCCAATGCCGCCGCTGATCGGAGATTTGGCATTCACATTCAAACGGCTCTGACCTGAAATCGCCGCGCCAGTTGTCACCCCTGCCATCAGCGTCAGGACATTTTCAGGGCTGAGCGCATCCGCACCTTTAGGCATATCGCGCAGGATGTAATGCATTCCCATCGCGCTTCCGCCAAGGTACTTTCGGTAGAAAGCCTCCTGCGGCTCCTCCACCGTCAGCACGCCTGTTGCCAAATTTACATGGAGTATCTTACCGATATAACCGTTGGGCATTTCGTCCTCCTGATTAATTATTTTTTTCAATTATACAATTGCCGATAATTTATGACAACAAAATTTTTCCGAAATCAACAGAAAGGAAAATCTTAACCGATTTTTCGGACATGGAACAGCCAAAATCTTTCCCATCTGGCAATTGATTCTGTTTCAACAGGCATTATGCGTCTTTCAAGGGCGTGCTATCCGTTTTGGGCTTCGATCCAATCTCGACCAACTGCACCTGCACCTGATAACGCTTCTCGCCAATCTGAATTTTACCCATCCCAAAGAAACCTTTTGAACCCGTTTTGAAGAGTTTTTCAGGAGCAGCCAACTGCCCAACCACTTTATCGTTTTCTTTGATTTCAACTGAAAGCATGATAATTCTCCTTATTTCATTTAGCTTGATTCTATCATCTCTTCCACCATACTAAACCACATCTAAACTTGTCGCTAAGAGCATCATCTTCATGTCAGAAGAAAGCGGGATGCGCAACTGTCAAAGTTATCGCATCCCGCTTTCTAATTATTTTTTCAACAGAACTTACTATTCTTCTTCCGCCGACTGTTCAAATGGATCCACATCATGGACGCCGGGTTTGTAAATCTTACGGATGGGGAAATACAACACGCCGCCGATGGACATCAATGCCAGCGCCACGCCAATCGAGCCCCAGCCTGCATCAGCAATCTGGCTGTAAAAGGCGATCAAGATGATGCCAGCCAAACTGACCGAAGCAAGAATCAGTCCGGGCATTCCACCGGGTACGCGGGTGCGCGGACGATCCGGTTCGGTGCGGCGCAGCATCCACAAGGCGGCAATTTCAGCCAATACCACCAGCAGTTGCAGGAACACATCAGCCACTACAAGAAATTCGAAAGCATTAGTGGCAAAGATTGTGTAAACGACGCTCACCACAAGAATGGCGATAAAAGGAGAGCCGAATTTCGGATGAACAATAACCATCCAGCGCGGGAACATGCCGTCTTCAGCCAGCGCAAACGGTACGCGGCTGCCGCCCAAGCTGTTGCCAATGAACAAGCCAAGCATGGAAAGCACCGCCGAAATTGTCAAAATCGTCACCATGAATAACGCCAGTGGAGAATTTGCGTCGCCGGTAATTTTAGCCGCAACCGCCTGCCCAATTTGCGGGAATTCCCAGCCAGTGGCGTCTGCACCAGAAGAAACGCCCCAACCTTCAATCTGATCGCCAGAGACACCATAGCCTTCCACATCGGCGGCAATACCAGCTTCTTCATCGCTGGCTTCAATGCCCCACACGGCATAGCGTCCATCTTCACCAGCGCCGCCATATAAGGAACCGAGAACCGGAAGCGAGTATGTCAGGATTGCGAGAACCAGCACAATGGCCATGGCGCGCGGATATGTCTTGCGCGGATCAACCACCTCGTCGCCAGCGGCTGAGGGCAATTCCCATCCCATGTAGTTCCACATCACCACAAACAAACCAGTGCTGAAAGCGGCAGTCAGTGACCCAAAGTGGACAGGTTCGCCGCCCGGTAAAAATGGCAAATGCACAGTTACACCAGACTTGAACCAGGCGTAAAATCCGAGCAAAGCCAAAATTCCGAGAGGGATGATCATGAAAACGCCGAGAGAATTCGTGAAAAAGCCGGTAACACGCGATCCGCGAATTTGAAGCCAGGCGACGAACCAGATCATCACAACCGCCACCAGCCATTGCAAAAAGCTAGCCGGAAGTTCGATTCCAAAGAGGGTGGTACCGCTGTCCAACGCGGGGATGAATACACTAAGATATAGCGCAGCAAAAACCGGGTAGATGGACACATCCAGCCAGGAAACCACCCAATTGTTCCAACCTGCCAAAAAACCGGCAAATGGACCAAAGGCGCGTTTGATCCAGTGATAGTACCCGCCCTGGGCAGGCATCATGGTCTGGAGTTCCTGCACAATCAGCAAGTTGGGCAAACTAAAGATGATTGGCGTCAATGCAATCAACAAAAGTGCCAAGCCAGGTCCAGCATACCCGACAAGCGGCTCAATCCCAAACGAACCTCCGCACACTGTAAAATAAATCAGGCCTGTGAGTGGAATCAAAGTCAAACCACGCTTTAATTTCTTCGCCTCCCGTTGAACAACTGCATCACCATTTCCTTTATTCTGCGACATCTTCTTACTCCTCCAATTTTTCCTTTGAGATTTTTAAATTACACCCCCTGCCCATTCTTTGGCACAGGCAGGGGATAATTTAACAAAATCGGGCAGTTACATTTCTTTGATGCCGTACGGGAAGCCGTAATCAGCCATCTTCTCCATGAAAGGTTCAGGCAGGAAGGCTTCGGGACCAAGAACGCCAACCCCCGTCCAATCGCCGCTCTGGAGTAAATCCATGCCGATGACAGCGTTGAAAGCGGTCTGCGCCACCACAGACTGGCAGCCAAAAGCTTTCATGCACTCGGCATTGTCCGCAACCTGGTAAAGATAGACCTGGCGATCCTTGCCATCTTTTTTACCCTTAACCCATGTTCCGGCGCAAGTTTTTCCAGACATTTTATCACCTAAATAGGCAGGATCGGGTAAACAGGCGGCGACCACATCACGCGGGGCAACCTGCATACCTTTGACGGTGATCTTCTCTTTGTTGTCAAGTCCAAGCATGTGCAGAGTCTTCAACACGCCGATGAATTGATCACCAAGTCCATATTTGAAAGTAACACGTTTAGTATTGACCCAGCGCGGCACAAGTAACACTTCCTCATGTTCCACGTTAACCACTTCAACGGGGCCAATTTCGGGGAAGTCAAAAACTTCGGGTTCCGAGAAGGGCGCAGTGGTGAACCAGCCCTTGCCCTCCTCCCAGATCACGGGTGGGTTAAGGCATTCTTCGATGGTTGTCCAGATCGAGAAGTTGGGGGCAAATTCATAACCTTCGATGGCGATATTTGCGCCGTCGCGGATGCCGATCTCTTCGATTTCATCAAAAAGATGATCCTGGGCATAGCGGGCAAACACATCAGCCATGCCAGGTTCCACGCCACAGCCAACGAGGGCGAGCAATTTCTTCTTCTGCCAATCTTTGGCTTTCTTGAACTGATAATCACCCAGTTTGACGCCGGTTTTGTTGAAGGGGTCTTTTTTATGCGGCGAGGAGAGGGTCATTGCCATATCCATGTAGTTCACGCCTGCATCAAAGGCGGCATCGAAAATCTGCTCATTGAAGATGGGGTCAACCGCATTCATGATCAGGTCCACTTTATATTTCTTCGCAAGTTTGACGATTTCAGATTTCTTGCTTGCATCTATGAATTCCACCGGAAATCTTTTGGGTTGACGAAGTTTCTTTTGGACTTCCCTGGCGCGTTTTACATTGTAGTCTGCGAGCACCATTTGTTCCATCCAGGCGCGCGGCTTTGCTATCGCCGCAATCGCTTCCCCTACTCCACCGACACCCACGAGCAATACTTTCATGATTTTTACTCCATTTGATTTATAACCCACGAATAAGCGGGTTAGAATGACGCATTAAACGACAAAAATACCCCACCATAACGTATAGGGTGGGGCGTGTTCCTAAAAATAAATTTCCTTCATGATCTTCAAGTGGATAAAAGATTCGGTCTCGCGGATGCCGTCTATTTTGGCTAATTTTTCCGTAAGGAATTTGAGCAGGTCATCATGGTCGCGGCAAAAGACCTCGCAGATAATGTCATAACGTCCGCTCACGACCACAAGATAAACAACGTCGTCGAGTTTGGATATTTTTTCAGCGACCTGCAGCATCTTAAGCCCGTCGGTATGGATGCCGATCAAGGCCATCGTACGCATCCCCATCATCAGCGGATTTGTGACCGCCACGACCTTGAGGTATCCCAGTTCAACAAGGCGGTTATAACGCTGGCGGATCATGCCTGGGGAAACGTTGAGTTTCTCTGCGATCTGGGCAAACGCTTCCCGTCCATCTTTTCGCATGGACTCAATAATATATTGGTCTATATCATCAAGGCGGCCGGGCTGATTATTACCGATTACGCTTTCCATTGGTTTATTTTATTCCTTTTTTGCATCAAAGTCAACATTAGCATAACGATTAGTTATTATTTACAGATTATTTTGCAAAAGAGTCATTCTCCCTCCCATACGTACAAGGCTTGACAGATGGACTGCCAACCATCCTAATAGCCGCCTTTTACCTCAGCCCAAATATCATCGTACAGCCTGGTGGACTCGCCCACATCAATAATGCGGTGACCATTCTTGATGACCGCGGTGGGAATATTGGTGATCGGAGATGCCATATAAGCAGCATAGACAGCCGCCAATGTAACCTCATGACCATTTACATTCATAATCTTCATTTGGTTATTTTTTGCAAAGTCCAGCGCAGCCTGATTCGGATTAGTATAAGGCCAATCGCGAATTAGCATCCAAAAGATATTTCCCTGATTGATATAGTTCAACCAGGCATAAGCGGCGTCGGGATGTGGAGCGCCTTTGAGCATGGCCCAGTTATCCTGCCAGAGGATCGCGCCTTCGACCGGAAAAACATATTGGATATCAAGATTCCGCTGTTGGGCAAGATAGGCTTCGCCTGTCCATGTCACGCCAAGGTCAACCGCACCCGCAAGAAGAGCCGACTTTGGACTGTCGCTATCGAACAACTTAATGTGTGGGACAAGTTCAATCAATTTATTTCTGGCCTCTGCAAGCTGCGCAGGGTCTGTTGTATTAACATCGTAGCCGAGCGTCAACAAGGTAAGACCGATCACCGCGCGCCGATCATCCGGGAACATCATGCGGCCAGCATATTCCGGGTTCCAAAGGTCAGCCCAGGATTGAGGAATAGTATCTACCGCGCCCGTATTAACCACAATCGCGTCTGTGCCAACCAAATATGGGATGGTGTACCTATTGCCTGGGTCAAATTCAAAATCAAGATAACCCGGGTCAAAGTTCCTCAACACAGGCAATTTGGTGTGATCTAATTCCTGCAAGAGACTCTGACGCAGCATCATCGCAATAATGTAATCGGTCGGTTGAACAAGATCATAATTTGAGCCGCCCGCGGAAATTCTATCTACCATTTTTTCGTTGCTGGAATATTCATCGCGATTTACCTTAACCCCGTAAACCAATTCAAAACATTCGACCATCTCAGCTGGGACGTACTCCGTCCATACAAAAAGGTTAAGTTCCCTGGAGGTCACCCGCAGGGGAAACTCAGGCTCAGGGCATATATATCCAGTTGACGTGAGCCTGGAAACTTCTGTATCTGGGACATATTCAGCGGCAACAGATCCACCACCACATGCCGCCAGCGCCAGGCTGGCAATTACAAGAGCCCACAGTAGTCTCAATGGTTTATTTTTGTTCATCTCTTTCTCCATCGGTGAGAGCCACTGGTGATATTCACGAATGTTGCGTCGAATCACGGTTCTGAAAAATCTGCAGCAGCAATATCGCCACGAATACAATCAAGATCCACACGGTTGAAAGCGCATTGACCTGCGGCGTAATGGTACGTCTCAACAAACCGTAGACATAGATCGGCAAGGTTGTGGAACCAGGTCCATTCGTAAAAAAGGTAATCACAAAATCGTCCAGTGACAACGTAAACGCAAGCAATGCTCCTGACATGATGCCAGGCAGAATCATGGGAAGTGTGACGCGGCGGAATGTTGTCCACTCGTTTGCGCCCAGGTCCATGGCGGCTTCTTCATAGGATTTATCAAAGCCCTGCAAGCGCGCCTGCACAACCAATGTGACAAATGGGACCATGAACGCGATATGACTGACCGTGATGGTAACCATGCCAAGTGAAAGACGCGCATCCCCAACAAGATTGAGGGATTGATTAACCCAGCCGAAAAGCTGACTGAACAGGGTCAGAATGCCGATGCCCATTACGATCTCAGGGATCACAATTGGGATGTAAAGAGAAAGCTGCGAGAACGGCTTCATCTTGAAGTTATAGCGTTGCAGCGCAAGCGCGGACATCGTGCCAATAACGGTGGCGATGATCGTCGCAGTAAAAGCAATTGTCAGCGTGTTGCCCGCCGCCTCCGCCACATCATTATTTTTGGCGAGGTCACAATACCAATGAAACGGTCCGCATGGACTCGACTTTACAAGACTGCCATCCATCACCACACGCCCGCTGTACGCGGGGATAAATCCTTCAAAAGTCACATTCGTGCGTGAAGCATTGAAGGAGTATAGGATCAAGCCAAGGATCGGCGCATATAAAAAGAAATAGACAAAGATCGTTGCGGCAACAATAACTGGGGAACGACGAAAAGGACTCATGCAGACACGATCTCCTCTCCAAATCCAAATTTACGCGTATAGAAATAGGTCACGATCAAAGTCATCACCATCAGAATCAATGAAACGGCGGAGCCAAAGGTCGGATCACGCGCATCCAGAAATTGCCTTTGAATGAGATTGCCGACGAGAATCACCTGCCGCCCACCGAGAATATCCGAAACGATAAATGTCCCCATGACCGGGATAAAAACAAGAATAGTCCCAGCCACCATGCCCGGCATGGACAGCGGAAGCGTGACGCGCAAAAAAGTTTTGATCGAGTTCGCGCCCAAGTCTGCGGCGGCTTCATATAACGAGTTGTCATTTTTTTCCAGCGAAGTGTAAATGGGCAAAATCATGAATGGCAGAAATTCATACACCATCCCCACCAGCACCGCGCCCGGGGTATACAACATTTCAAACGGCACAAATGGAATATTCAACAGATGCATCAGCCAGCCGATGATGGCATTGATCGCGCCTTCCTTCCGCAGCAGCATCATCCACGCATACACGCGGATCACGAAGTTCGTCCACAACGGAATCAACACCATGAACAAATACAAACTGCGTTTTCTTGGATGTGCGCGCGCAATAAAATACGCCAGCGGATAAGCCATGATGATTACGACCAGCGTTGTGTTAAACGCCAGCGACAGGGAACGCCACAGAATGTTCAAATACAGCGGCTCAAAACACGAAGCCTGCCCGGCGGGACAATCTGTGCTGAACCCGAACAAACGGATGTAATTATCCAATGTAAAGGTATAGATCACATTGCCGTCAGGACTGCGCCGCCCAAAACTCACGATCAATGTCAGGATCAAAGGAACGATCAACAACACAAACAACCAGACAGTTGTCGGAAGCGCCAATAACGCGCCCCGTGCAGATTTACTTTCGCGAAGACGCTGAAACATGGCTAATCCTTCTTCAACACAAGCGTATTCTCAGGCACAAGCATCAACCAGACTTCCTGCCCAACCGCATATAAGGGTTTCGAGTTGAGCCGCGAAATAAAGTTTTGTTCCCAGACCTTCAACTTGATTCCCTGCAAGTCCACAAATACATGCGTATCCGCGCCAATATAAACTGTGTTCGCCACTTTGCCGCGGAATGTATTTTGATTAAGGACATCCTCGTCAACAATGCGGATTTTTTCGGGGCGAATACATACAGTGACTTCATCGCCGTTGACAAGTCCCTCCGAAATGGGAACGCCGACCAACTCAGCATTTAAGCTGTGGATGAAGACACGCGCTTCATCCTTTGAGATGAGTTTGAGCGTGCCTTCGAGGAAATTCGACTCCCCGATAAAGTCCGCGACGAACTTGTTAACTGGGCGCTCATATACTTCAACAGGCGTACCCATTTGTTGAACCCTGCCATTGCTCATCACCGCGATGCGGTCAGACATGGCGAGGGCTTCCTCCTGATCGTGGGTGACATAGATAAATGTAATGCCAAGCTGCTGCTGCAAGGCTTTTAGTTCAAGCTGCATTTCCTTGCGCAGTTTCAAGTCGAGCGCGCCAAGAGGCTCATCGAGCAGGAGAACTTCCGGGGTCTTGACCAAAGCCCGGGCGAGAGCCACGCGCTGCTGCTGTCCGCCGGAGAGCTGCTTCGGCTTGCGGCGATCCATCCCTGAAAGTTGAACCATCTCAAGCGCACGTCCGACGCGCTGCCTGATCTCATCCTTTTCGATGTGTTCCATTTCCAATCCAAAAGCAACATTTTGATAAACAGTCAAATGCTGGAATAATGCATAACTCTGAAAAACCGTATTTACTTTTCTTTGAAAAGGCGGTGTATGTCCCATGGCTCGTCCCTCAATATACACTTCGCCTTCGGTGGGCCACTCAAAGCCCGCAACCATGCGCAGGGAAGTCGTCTTGCCACAGCCCGAGGAACCAAGCATGGAAAAGAACTCTCCATTCCTGATCTGCATGGTCACATGATCAACAGCATCGAGTTCACTGCCTTCAGGTGTAATAAAACGTTTTACCACATCGCGCATTTCAACCGCAAATTCACTCGTCATCCATCTTCTCCGTGATCGGGATTTACAAACTTCCGCAATCTGAATAGCTGAAGTCATTGCTATCTTTTTATAATCAGTAGATCACGAAAGGGTTTCGTAGTGGCGACTTCAGTCGCTTTTTAGCCGAACGACTGACGCGAAGCGGTTACTACGTTTTCGTGAAGTACTGATAATCCATTGTAAAACACAATCTG
>DYDH01000109.1:0-13924 GCA_020717985.1 Herpetosiphon sp.
TTTTCTGCGTCCATTCTCCCCGGCAGTATCGTCGGCATCATTGGTCCCAATGGCGCGGGCAAGACCACGCTCTTGAAGATGATCACAGGTAAAGAGACTCCCGACAGTGGTACGATCAAGATTGGCGAAACCGTGAAACTGGCGTACGCCGACCAGACCCGTACCCTCGACCCCGAGAAAACCGTCTACGAAGAAATTTCACAAGGCGCAGAGAGTCTCGAACTTGGCAAGCGCAAGATCAACGCCCGCGGATATTGTTCCTCGTTCAACTTTATGGGCGCGGATCAGCAAAAGAAAGTCGGCGTGCTCTCTGGTGGGGAACGCAACCGCGTGCATCTCGCCAAGACATTAACCGAAGGCGCGAACGTTCTGCTGCTCGATGAACCGACCAACGATTTGGATGTGAACACACTCCGCGCTTTGGAAGAATCCCTCGAGGAATACGCAGGCGTTGCTGTCGTTGTCAGCCATGACCGTTGGTTCCTTGACCGCATCTGCACGCACATTATCGCATTCGAAGGCGAGTCTATCGCCAAGATGTACATCGGCAACTGGTCTGATTACGAAGAGATGATGATGGAAAAATTTGGCAAGGATTTGACTCCGCATCGGGTCAAATATCGCACGATGAAACGGTAATGTTATTGCTTCGTCGCGCCGCAGGCCGGAATGACATATAGTGATCATAAGAGAAAAGTTTGGAAAAGATTTGACCCTGCATTGGGTGTTGAAGAGATAGTTATAAAAAAAACCGCCGTGTGTACAGCGGTTTTTTTATATGGTGGCGAAAAACGCGCTTATTTGTTGAACTTCAACGTGCTAGTCAGGTAATCCATCTGTGGGGCGTATTGATCCTTCGCCGAATCATTGTAGAGAAAAGTAATCAACCCAACCAGCGTGCCATTGGCCTTGAACGCGGTTACGCCCGAAAATTGGCTTTTGCTGGAGTTCCAGGTTAGATACTCAATGCCGTCCACAATTTTATCATCGGAAATCTTAATGTCGCCGGCGCCGTCGGTGTAGCCGCTATTGAGTACGCTCAATGCTAACTTGCCGGCATCGCCTTGATTCCAATGCGTCTTGCCGTCGTCAAACGTGACGTAATGCATTAAAGCGCTTTGGTCTTTGGACCTAAAGATGTAAGACATAACGTTTGGCGTGGAATTATCTTCTTGATACTCCCAGTCGCCAGGCGCCTCAACCGAAACCAGTCCGTCTGGACTATCAAATTGGATAAATTCAACCACGGGTTCTTGTCCGGCGTTATCTGCCATTTCCTGAGTAACGTCAAATCTTTGCGCCGTGTCTGCGCTAACGGTATATTCCAGAACAAATTCACCTTTGGCATTGCGCGCAACCCATTTATTAGCTTCAAACGTGCAAATGTTAAACCGTTCTCCCGGCTTTGCCGCGCCGTAACTTTCTTCCTTGCCATCAAAATTTATCCAGAAAAAAGTTATTTCTTCATCGGAATTATTGATGGATTCAAACACTACTTGGTCTGCCTCGCTGCAAGGTTCTAGTGTGGCAGTTGGCGGGACAGCCGTCGGCGGGGCGGCAGTGGGGGGGACAGCGGTCGGCGGGACAGCGGTCGGCGCGGGAGCAGGCGCTCCACAGGCTGAAAGGATCATAACGGCAAGAGTAAGTAAGATCGGTAATTTTTTCATGATGATTTTCCTTTTAGAAAGTGGATAAATTTTAGTTTAAATATTTTAATTGTCAAAAAAATAAAAAGCAAGTACTAACTATTTGCAAATGCCTAACAGTTTACCCAGGACAATACTTGAATTTACAGGGATTGGCAGTTGATCCGATGACGAAATGATGATGGAAGAGAAGTTCGGCAAAGATCTAACTCCGCATCGGGCGAAATGCAGAACCTTGAAACGGTAACTTTTCGTAACAGGATGTTGCTCGCGGACAAAAAATACGAATCCGTCTGACGCTAACGTATTTCGCAGACCTATTTTTGGCGCTGTGCTGGCTGTGGACATTGAGTTGAAAATGGCTTGGATCGGAAGAAATTTACAGCATATCCGAATTCCATTTTTACTCCAGATCAAAAGAGACGGTCACATTCGATGTGACCGTCTCTTTTTTATACATTGGGGAATGTTATTTTCTTTTTATATACCCGAACTGATTCAACATATTTTGATTATCGCGCCAGTCTTTTGAAACCTTCACACGCACTTCGAGGAAAACTTTTCGTCCGCCCATTTCTTCGATCTCTTTGCGCGCGGCGCTGCCGATGGACTTCAACATCTTGCCGCCTTCGCCGATGACGATTCCCTTTTGGGATTCGCGCTCCACAAAAATGGTCGCGCCGATGTACGCCATGCCGTTCTCGCGCTCCTTGAACTCATCAATGCGGACGGCCAGACTATGCGGCACTTCGTCGCGCAATATTTTCAAGCAGGATTCGCGGATGAGGTCTGCGGCGATGTCGCGCTCGTAAGAGTCGGTCACTTGTTCTTCGGGATAATCAGCGGGTCGTTCCGGAAGCAGGCTGATCAGTTTCTCACGCAGTTCGTCCAGCCCAAGCTTTTTCGTGGCGGATATTTTCAACGCCTCGGCATGATTCAGCAATTTGACATATTCCTCGCTGCGGGCGGATTCTTCTTCAGCCTTGAGCGTGTCCATTTTATTTAGGACCAGCAATCGGGTGGCGCGGAGCGGAAGCTTGTTGAGCAAGTCAGCGATACGGATATCGTCTTCTGTCGGTTGAGTCGAAACATCCACCAGCCAGATGATCACATCCACGCCTTCTGCGGCTTCTTCGGCTTCAAAGTTTAGGAACTCGCCCAGTTTATGGCGGGCTTGATGAATGCCGGGCGTATCCACAAAAACCAGTTGGGCATTTTCAAGCGTGAGAATGCCCAACTGACGGCGGCGTGTGGTCTGCGGACGCGGTGAGACGGCGGCAACTTTTTGCCCAAGCAACGCATTGAGCAAAGTGGACTTGCCCACGTTGGGGCGTCCGATGATGGCGATAAAACCTGAGCGATGTTCAGTCATGAGTTTTTGGCTTCCAGTTTACAACGGCAAGGCTGGCGATGACTAATACTGCGCCTGCAAATAATTGCCATGAAAGGGTTTCGTCGAGAAAGATGACGCCAAGGATAACACCGCCAGGTGGAAAAATATAGGTGACCATGGTGGCGCGTGTGGGACCGATCTCGTGCAGCAAATAATAATTCAAGACCATGGCAATGCCGGAGCCAAGAACACCAAGCCACAGCGCGGCAATCCAGGTGATGGGCAGGACAGGGACTTTGAACGAAGGCTCGACCACAGGCATCAACGCCCACATGAAAATGGTGGATGTCAACAGGGGAGCCGCTCCGCGAACTGCGCCTTCAACGTGTTGTGTGACTTTGCGCGCCCAGACAGCGCTGCCCGCATAAAAGAGCGCGGCGAGGATAACAGCCGCCTGCCCGATCGCGGAATTGTGCGCGCTGTTGAACAGGTCTTTGCTGAGCAGGATGACAACGCCCGCGAATCCGATCAGCAAGCCGATCACTTTTTGCGGGGACATTTTATCGTCGTGTAAATAGAAATGCGCGATGATGAGCGTGAAGAGCGGAACGGTGGCGTTGAGAATTGAAGCGACGGCCGAGTCAATGGTTTGCTCGCCCCATGAGATGAGGAAGATCGGAATGGCGAGGCTGGTGGGTCCTAGGATGGCGTAAATGCCCCAGGTCTTCCAGTCACGGGGGAATTTGTCTTTTTGATAAATGGCAATGGCGGCGGCGCTGAGGAAGCCGAACAACATGCGGAAGGCAACGAGGACGGTGGGACCTGCTTCCTCCACGCCGATCTTGATCCATAGAAAAGATGAACTCCAAATGATGCCGAGGGCGATGAATGCGATCCAATGTTTTGTTTTCAAATTGCTCCTTTAAAGATTCAAACACGAAGGACACAAAGTACACAAAGGTGAAAGGCTTTTTGTCTTTGGTTTTCCTTGGTGACCGTCGTGTACTTTATGTTTAATTACCTCAAACTACCATTCGTTTGATGCCGTCTTTCAGATGCGGCACATTGAAGTTAATGAGGAAGCCAAGCCGAACCTTGCTCAAGCGGAGATATGTCATCAATTGCGATTCAAAAACCGGATTCATATTCTCGACCGATTTGAGTTCTGCAATGACGCATTTGTTTACCAATAGGTCGATTCGTAAAGCGGATTCGAGCGATACTTCCTCAAACATGATTGGAAGTTTAACTTCTCTTTCAGCAATTATGCCGTTTTTTTCAATCACATGCTTCATGGCGATACCATAAACTGATTCCAGCAATCCTGGACCCAACACCGTATGGACTTTGTAGGCGGCATCTAATACGATTTTCCCAACGCGCTCGACATCAGGAGTTATGGGAAGAAAGACTTTCCTGGGGTAGTTGACCATAAAACTTTGTGTCCTTCGTGTCCTTTGTGTTTAAAGGTTTTTGACCAGATAATACTCGCCGCGTTCGAAGCCGCGATCTAAATAGTAGTGACGTGTTCCGATTGCAGAAATAACTGCCATGCGCGAAAAGCCATTTTTGCGCGCCACATTATCCGCTTCTTCGAGCAGACGTGTGCCAAGTCCCAGGTGTTGAGCGGCGCCAGTCTGCTCCGCGCCGACGGCAAGCGACTGCCCATAAACATGCACTTCGCGGATAAGCGCCGCACCGTCGAGGTCAGACATGCCGGTCAGCGCTGAATCTTTTGCGGGCAGTGACAAACGGATAAAACCCGCCAGCCCGTCATCGGGTGTGATAAATGAGATGAAATGTTCCTCGGCTGTGCCTGCCTGATAAGTGAGGTCATCCATCCGCAATGTTTCTGCTTCCACAACTTTGCCGCGCACTTCACGACAGCGCACACATTGACAGACTGTGCCGCGCTTTTTCATTTCGCTTTGAATATCCTGCCGCAGGCTGGTGCGCGTGTTGCCTTCCACTACATTGTTGCCTGGAATATCACGTATCACGCGGTTGACTCGGCAATAGCGTGGAATGGTCGGTTTGATATCTGCGATCAGGTCAACAAGTTCCTGGGTGGTGTACGGGTGGAATTCTCCGCGCTGCCAGTATTCGTACAACTCGGCATTGGCAAGCAACTGATTTGGGTAGATTTTTATTTCGTCGGGACAGAAATCAGCCCACAGTTTGGCAAAATCCGCGCGGTCTGATTCGGGAGTCGCGCCGAGCAGGTTGGGCATCCAATGTAAAACGATTTTGAATCCGGCGGCGCGCAGCAGGGCTGTGGCTTTGCGCGTGGACTCAACATCATGTCCGCGTTTGTTGATCTCCAAAATATGGTCGTCAAAACTTTGCGCCCCCATCTGTACTTTGGTCACGCCGAGGTGACGCAGCCAACGCAATTCATCGGGATTGATTTCATCGGGACGGGTTTCGATCACCAGTCCCACGTTACGGTGGGCGGCGGTTTCGTTGATTGCTTGCGCTTCGGAAAGATTCACCACAGAGAGCACAGAGTCCACTGAGATTCTTTTTGGCTCTTCTCTATGCCCTTCGCTGTTAATCCCATTCATTGCATCGAAACAGCGTTTGACAAACCACTCTTGATAATCGCGCCGATACGATGACCACGTGCCGCCGAGGATCAGCAATTCGATCTTGTCGGTGGGATGACCGAGATTCGTTAGAGCGCGCAGCCGCGCGTGGACTTGTTCGTATGGATCAAACTGATGCTCCAGCGCGCGCATCGCGCCGGGCTCATCGGGCAGATAACTCTTGGGCATCCGCACATCGGTGGGGCAGAAGATACACTTGCCCGGGCATGGATAGGCCTTCGTCAAAACAGTCACCGTCGTCACACCCGAAAGTGTGCGCATAGGTTTCATGCGGATGCGTTCCAGCAAAAGTCTGTCAGGGTTGATCGTGCCTGCTTCCACCATTTGATTGTAGGCGGCCACCAGCGCGGCTTTTGTCAGATAGCCTTCCCCGCCTTCCAACGGATGAGCGCGGAGCGCCTTCATTACGTCCATGCCTGCGCGGATCTCATCCAGCACAAGATGCGCCAGCGCAAGTTTCTCTGGCGTGAGGATGTTGAATTTTTTCCAGCGTTGTCGTCGTTCAGAAATTTCCATAGTTTGATTAGGGGCGTTTCATTTCAAGTGAAGCCTTGCAGAGTGTAGCGTGTTTCGTATCCCGAAGGGGGAAACTTCAATACGAAACACGCTACACGTCTTTCTTTCAACTTATTTTATTGAAGGCTTTGCGATATTCCGCATTTCATTCTTTCGTGGCATCCAACAAAAATTCGCTTTTTGATTCCGCAATATCCTTTTTATCGAACATGCTGGTGTGCAGTCCACATTCCACTTTGCCGCGCCCGGCCCAGCGCCCTGCGCGTTCGTCATCGTTGGCTCCAATGGCAATGGTGCAGGGAGCGCATCCCACGCTTCTATAGCCTTTTTCATAGAGCGGGTGGTGCGGCAGGTTATGCTCTTCGATGTAATTATTTATATCAGCCTTTGTCCAATTCAAGAGCGGATTGATCTTGAGCAGACCATCTCCCTGCAATTCCAAAAAATTCGCATGGGCGCGTACAGCGGTCTGGTCGCGGCGAATCCCGCTGATCCATGCCTTATAGCCTTTCAGCGCATTTTGCATGGGCTGCACCTTATGCAGATAACAGCACAAGTTCGGGTCTTCCAGTGGCAGGGTACGCGTGTTTTGGCGCGCGAATATATCCCAGCGTGAATCGCGATACAGGTCAACGATGTTTAATTTCCATTCATCCGCGATCTTCTCGCGGAACATGAGCGTTTCCCAAAAATGATAACCCGTATCAATGAAGAAAACGGGCATATCAGGCGCAATGTGCGCGACCATGTATAACAGCGGCATGGACTGTGTTTGGAACGACGAACTCATTGCCATATAAGGAGAGAACCGGTCTACCGCCCATTCGATGATCTCCTGCGGGGTCTTCGTTTCAAATTCCTTCGAAAACTTCTCGATCTTGTGTACCGATAACATGCTGGCATTATACCGTTATGTAATGTCTGAATGGGTAAAGTGCCCGAAGGGTATAATGCCGTTATGAATTCTGACACAGCCAATAGACTGCTTACAATCAACCGAGAATTTTACAACCGCTTTGGCGATCAATTTTCCGCCACCCGCCAGCGCTTGCAGCCAGGGGTGAAGAAAATCCTTGAGACAATCCAGAATGATGTCTCCGTTTTGGATTTGGGATGCGGCAATGGACATTTTCTGCGCGAGTTGATTCGGCGTGGTCATGCAGCTCCGCTTCTCGGCGTGGACTTTAGCCTGCCCCTGCTTCGAGATGCACAGTCTACGCCCGGAGTTTTATTCCGTGAAGTTGACCTTTCGCAGTGGACAGTGGATAGTGGGCAGTGGGCAGTGGAAGGCGGTTGGGATGTGATTACGATGTTTGCAACTTTGCATCATATCCCGTCGAACGAGATGCGTTTGGATATTTTGCGGACAGTCCGCAAGTTGATGAAAGCGGATGGAAAATTTATTTTATCCAACTGGCAGTTCTTGAACAGCGCAAAACTCAGGTCACGCATTCAGGCGTGGGACAGAGTTGGAATTAATGAAAGCGATGTGGATGAAGGGGATTATCTATTGGATTGGCGCGGTGGGGGGGAAGGCTTGCGGTATGCCCACCATTTTTCAGCGGAGGAACTGCTTGGGCTGGCCGATCAGGCTGAAATGCGCGTGACCGATTCTTTCCTGTCCGATGGCGATGGCGGCAATCTGGGGTTATATCAAATTTGGGTTTGTGTTTGATGCGTTTTGCTTGCAATCACACAATTGCGTCCCGCGTCCTTGGCGGCGTAAAGCGCAGTGTCTGCCCGTTCGATCAATGTGCCTAATGTGTCCAGGGCGACTGCTTCGGCAACGCCAATGCTGACTGTGATGCGCAACGGTCCCGCATCTGTGGTGAAGGGTTCTGTTGTGATGGCTTGCCGCAGCCGCTCAGCGACATGTCGCGCAGATTCAAGGTGGGTTTCGGGCAGAAGGATCACGAATTCCTCGCCGCCATATCGTCCGATTATATCCACGGTGCGTGAGATGATGCGACAGCGTTCCGCAAGCCCGCGTAATGTTTGGTCCCCTGTTGCATGGCCGTAATGATCGTTGACTCTTTTGAAGTGGTCAATATCAAGCATGAGGGCGCAGAAAGGTCTGCCGATGCGGCGCGCGCGCGATAGTTCAAATTCTCCGATCTGGAATAAACCGCGGCGGTTATATACACTGGTCAATGAATCGGTGATGGCTTGGGACTGCGCCTTTTCGTAGATGCGTGAATTTTCAAGCGCAACCGATACCTGGTCCGCAAATGCCGCGGCAAGGCTGATATTTTCCTGGGTAAATTGATTCGGCGTTGTGCTGTCAATGGTGAGCAGTCCGATGACCCGTTCTTGGAAAATAAGCGGCACACCAAGCCATGAATGGATGTGGTTGTGAGGTGCTTTTTTGAATTCACCATACACGTCGCCTATTTCCGGCAGAAGATAGGGTTTTCCTGTTTCCATCACGATCGTATTGGGATTATTGCCTGGTACGGGAAAGCGCATACCGATCACAGCTTTTGGATCGGCGAAGCCGCTTCCGCCTATGATTTCCAATTTGTTATCATTAAGGATTTGTATGGAGGCGGTATCGTAATGGATCACCTGTTTAAGCTGTTCAAGTATTCGGAAAACAGTTTCATTGATTTCAAGGGTTTCTGTGACGGCGGCGCCGGCTTTTCGCAGGGTTTCAGAAGCGGCGGCGCGCCGTTGCGCCCGTTCCACGGCTTTGAATTTTTCAAAAGCAAGCGCGATCAGACTGGCGGCTTGTTCGCAGATCGAGATCTCTTCGGGCTGGAAGCGATGATATTCCTTGAAGGAAAGGAGGATCGCGCCGAGTTTATTTTTTGCGGCGATAAGCGGCAATACGATCAGTGAACGCGATGGGCATTGTTGGGCAATTTCATGCTCCAGATAAGGCGAGTTATATGCATCATCCACGATCACAGTGTGACCCATGTGCAGGGCTAATTCTGTAAATGTGCGCCCGCCCAGAACAGGTTGGATGGAGAGATACGTATCCCCGCTTGTGCCATATGTTGCCAGTGAGGATGTTTGCGTATTGTTTTCGTCCCACAAAGTGATGAAGCATTCGTTGGCATAGATCAACTGCGCCAGTTGGTCTACAATATCTTCTGTCATGTGTTTTAAGGTCTTCGCCTGCAAGGCTTCACTTACAATATCCTGCAGGAGGCTTAAAGCCTGCTGGCGGCGGATCAACCTTTGTTCGGTTCGGGCGCGGGCCTCCGCCGAGCCGAAAATACTCGCGGTAATATGCAGCGCCTCCAATTCCGTGCCCATCCAATGACGTTCATAGGCGCATTCGTCGAATCCAATGAAGCCCCACCATTGGTTATCCACAAAGATGGGCGAGAGCGCCATGGAAAGGATGTTTTGGTCTTGCAATACATTTCGTTCAGATTCGGGGAACTCGCGCAGAATGCCGTAAATGGACTTTCTTTTTGAAAGCTGTTCCTCCCAGCGGAGAAAGCCCATTTCACGCAGGTTGACGTGTTGCAGGTTTGGGTTATTGATCTGCGGTTTAACGCCGGGCGCAGACCACTCATAACATTGGCTGGAATAGATGACGCCTTTTTCATCCGAATAATTCATGAATACATAAACGCGGCTTACGTTTGCGGCTTGTCCGATCTTTTCCAATACGCCCGGTATATTATGTTCCCATGCTGATTCTTTCAGGAATTGTTCAGCGGCCAGGCTGATGGCCGACATGATGGTTTCGCGCCTGCTGAGCGAGGTCTCGGTCTTTTTTCGCTCCGTGATGTCGTGCAGGGTGATCATGCTATTGGGTTCGAGTGGTTTTTTAGGTGTGACCAGGGATGAGACCGGGGATACGGTCACTTCAAAAACTTTGGACTGGTCGCCCGTCCCGGTCATCATCTCAGCCTGATGTTCCGTCCCCGTAAGATGGGAGGCCAGTATTTCTCCGTATTCCTTTGAAATATGGTTGAGCGGTTGCCCGATGACATCCGCTTCCATGCGCCCGATCAGATTCTCGATCAATGGATTAATATATAAAACACGTCTATTCAAATTGACGACGATGATACCGTCTTTCATATTCTTTAAGACAGTAATGTGTTCAAGGGGTAATATTTCCAGCAAGTGGTAACGCATGATTGCCCATGCAAGACCAAGCGCAGCCGGCAAAAGCAACAACGGCGTGACATTAAGATTTGGGATTGGATTGATCTTGCTGATATATATCAGACTGCCTGCCAACGGCGTCAGGATTCCTACAATAACGAAGCTGATCTGAATGCGGTAGACACTTGGCCTTTGCGCTATTTCCACGATCAACAGGATACTGGCAAAGATCGTTACAACATAAGAGAAAACAGCGTATATCCAGAAAAATAATCTGTAACGGACAACCAGTAATTTCAGTCCGCCGGTTTCTAAAACGGTTTCCATATCCCACATCAGGTGGTGAGACTCGTTGGTCCATACCAGAAACAGGATCAAAAGTGGAATAGCCCAGATCAAAAGCCGGGTACGCAAAGTAAGCAAATGGCTTTTGCCTGTATATTCAAGGGCATAAAATAGAATAAAAACAGGGACGGATGCAATTCCCAAATATTCGATCTTCGTGATGAATAGTTTTACGGGCAGCGATGGAAAGAACAACTCCAGGCTGTAGGCAAATGACCAGATGGATAAGCCAAGCATCGCCCATGCAAATGGAGTGACGGCTACCGCGGGTCTTTTGCGCCATGCAAACAGCCCCAGCCATGCATAGGGGACGGCTGCCAGCAGGTAAATGAATGAAACGTAAAGATCAAGACGGGTTTGCATAGTCACTTCCGGACATGCAAAAGCGGGACTTTTGCACTCCGATCATTATTATAAAATTACCTGTTGTGGTTTGACCACATACTGCCACCAGTTATTGTGTATTCCGTTCCTGCGGCCTGCCACACGCGGGAAGTGATTGAACCACCATTTGTGGTGCGCGCGGATGTCGCCGCTGCCCCATTCAGACGGGCCGACGATCCGCATATCGCCTTTGAAGTTGGGGAAATTCAATTGCCAGTCATAACATTCGCTGATCACCGGTGCGGGATTGTTCCAGTCGTAATCCTGCTGGCTGTTGGGCGCAAAATGAATATTTCCGCAGGCTGATTTGCCTGGCGCGACTTTTTCATAGCGCGTGAATCTCTTCCATAAATTCGCGTCACCGCTTAATTTGCTGAATGTTTTTTCCATGATCGATTCTGCGCGGTGACCATAGGCCTCGAGCATTTCGCCGATATATCTTTCGAACGAAAAACCCATCACGATAAAACGGCGTTTGCCGGCTTCTGTGTTTTTCAATGCGGGCGCATTGCACCAGAATGCGCCTGGTCCGCCCATTGTGGATTCGTAAAGCCCCGCATGTGGAAAACCAAAGACCCACACTTCGTCAATTTCATTCCCCGCCACGCGTTGCAGGATGTTGTATTTGCCGAGTATTGCATTGTAGTTGATTTCCGACGGCGTATGCGGCGAAGCATTGCCCTGTAAAACATTCATGTAAGTCTGCGGCGTATATTGGAAACCGTCGGTCTTGGCGGGGAATTCATCCACATCCACGCGCTGGACGATCTGATAGCGCGCCATCCCCCCGCTGATTTGGAGCAGGTCGGCCATAAATCCGGTGATCAAGTCTGTCGGGCGGTACCATTTTTGTTGTTGAGAGAGTGTCACCCCCGTGGTCTTGTCCATGATGGGATCATACACAATTACCAGAACTTTGCTCTGTGTGATCTGCGCGGGTTCGGTGGTGCTGTCGGCTGGATATTTCGCAGGTTTGAAAAGATTGGCGAGTGCGGTGAAAAAATTGGACATCGTTTCTCCTTGCTGCAATAGGTGAGTGCGTCGCACCTAACGGGTAGGATTTTCTGATTAATCGGCAGAATCTGCCAGTTTGGATTGTTCCATTAAGTAAGGTGCGACGCACTTCTACGCACCGTCCCGAAGGTTTGGATGAAAAACAAGTTTGATTTACGGCAACCTTCGGGACGTTCTGCGTAGGGTGAGTAAGTAAGGTTCGGCGCATTCCTGAGGATGAAGGCTTACGGCATATCTGTTGCAAAATAGACTTGTCCATTGATCGCCAGATACAATACATGATTTGGACCAACGGCTATCGCGCCAACGGGACCGGATGAAATGGGGTTTGTTGTCCCTGTTACGGGACGGAATTGGTTTTGTAATTCGAGCGAACGCGGCGCAATGCGTAACACGCCCTGGGTATCAGCATCCAACAAGAGGATGGATTGGTTTGGTAATGCGGTAAAGAGCATTTGCGTGAGGTGGACGCTGGCAAACAGATTGCTATCCTGATAGGCGGCGAAGGGATTAACCAACGGAGCCGGGTCCTGGCAGCGCGTCGGCTTGGATTCGATGCGGCTGTAGGAGCAGGTGGAAAGGTGGCTGTCTGCGTGGAGCATGTACAGGTCGTCTCCGGAAATGATAAGGTCAATCACATCCTGTTTTTCAGGAGTCTGCCCGCCAAAGAAAAAATAGGGACGGTCAATGAATGTGCCATCTTTTCCATTGTAGACCCAAACCGCGCGCGCGGGCGCATCCAGGACATACAGGTTGCCGCCGTCCAGTGTGAATGCTGTTATGCGGCCCCAGTTTGTATCCGGCGGCGGCAGGGGAATGGCCTGCGCCACCTGACCCGGCGCGCAATATAAAAGATTGCCAGCCGCGTCAATGCCTAGCAAAGTTGCATTGATCGAATTCAACACCGGCAGTGTCAGAATATCCACCAGGGGACCGACGGTGTAATTGCCATATAAGCCCGGCTTGCAATTAAATGTCGTATCCACCTGGAAGCCGCGTCCGTTGTTCGTGGGCTGCGCGCGGAGCGCTTCACCGCTTGCCGCATTGAGCAGGAACAAGTCGGTTTCACTGGCGGCCATGCGGCTGATCTCCATGTTGAGGTTATTGCTAAAGGCGGGATTGAATTGCATCCGTGTAATGCCCAGTAATTTATCGAGGTTGGCTTCCGCTTCCTGGCGGATCGTGATCGTATCTGAAGTTTTGCGGTGTGATTCCGCTATGTCCACACTTAACAAAACGTTTTCCCAGGCCTGGCGTTGTTCAATCGGGTCGCTCAGGGTGACGGCTTGCGCGCGCATTTCCTGCGCCTGCGCGAGGTAGGCTTCATATTGTTGACTGCGCCCATAGCGCAAATAAACGACGCTCGCAATGGTGACCACCATCAACGGAATCAAGATCGCCATGAACATCATCGTCGTATTGGAGGGCGCGGCGGGTTCGCTGGTTTCCGTGTTTGGCAGTAAACGCGGTAGAAAATTTTTCAATCTCTCGCCGATCAATTCACTTAAGCGGCGCGTGGATTGAATGCCGGTCGCGATCGTCTTTGCGGTTTGACGTGTCCGCGCCGAGGGTTCGCGCGGCGCTTCGGGTTGGGCTGGCTGCGCTGGCTGGACATTTTCCTTCGCTGTGAGATTTTCCTCTGCTTCAATTTCGGGCGGGATAATTTCATTTACTACAGGTTCAGCAGGGGCTGGTTGTATTCGCGGAATGGACGCGGGAAAATCGCGTGAAGTTGCGCGCGGCAGGCTGGCTAATGGATTTGGGCGCGGCGTTTCTTCCTGCTGCGGCGGGATGGCATACGCCGAGGGTTGGACCATATGCGCGGATGGCGAAGTGGCAGACTCAACCTCAGGCGTGGACGCTTCGCGTACCTCTTGTGGCTGATCCAACTGTGGGGGCGGGGGAGGCGGGACAGTGTCCTCCTTTTTATTATCCGCTTTCGGTTCAGACGTCCCGCTTAATAAATTCATAGCGCCCGCACCGTCTGTCGCCTGCATTAGCACCGCGTTTAA
>DYDH01000109.1:13949-15250 GCA_020717985.1 Herpetosiphon sp.
CGGCGGCGCATTGCATCCAATGAAGAATGACCGGGGTCGTTGAGCGTGCTATCCCATGCGGTTGGCGCCCTGCCAAAAAAGAGCAAACGGTCGCCCGCGCTTAACGTGGTTTGTGAGTAATGGACGTTCGTGGTTTGGTTTGTGCCAAGCCCCTTGCCCGAAGTGAGCGGCTCATGAATATGGCGCATTTCATTTTGACCAAACCAATATGCGTGCATGGGCCCGCTCAATGCGAGCGTACATTGTGCGTCGCGCAATGCCGCAAGGGTCAGCCAGCCGACCGCAAATTGACCGTTCCTGCTTGTGGTCGTATTGCGTTCGAGTAATGATTTATTGACAAGGTCAGCCGCGGTCCGCAGTGCGCTGGTGAGCGCGCCCGAAGTTTGATAGAAAATATTCGCCGCGTCTTTTGCGACCTGCATGTATTCACTGGTTGAAAAAGTGGAGTTGCCCGTGAGTAATAAATATACGATCAGGCGGTCTTTTTCACGTCCGCGCGCCGCGTTATGCGGCGGGGTAAGCGCGATCAGCCCGGGCAGGCTGGCAATATCCTGTCCGTTGATGCGATAGAGGGGCGAGAGTGTAATGTCGAGAGTCATGTAAGAAATAACCTTGCGTGCGTGTCGTAACACAGGTGAAAAGTAAAAAGTGAGAAGTGAAAAAACTCCACGCTACTCACCTAACTCCTAATTTGGAAAGCCAAAAGAGCTTTACCGCTAAGCGCGCCAAGGTCGCCAAGAAAAACCTTTAGAAACTTCGCGTTCTTTGCGGTCTTCGCGGTTCAAAAATTCTTGCCGCTGCGCGAAAAGCAAGGATTTAATTTCTAAGTTCCTAATCACGAATTCCTATTTTCTAGTCACTAACATTATAACTGGTAAAATTCGGCGGATATGAAATATACATTACACAAAGACTTCTCGGAAATTAACGCACAGGAATGGAACGACCTGTTGTCAGGTTCGATCACCGATACCCCTTTTTTACGATACGAATATCAAAACGCATGGTGGGAGCATCGCGGCGGGGGCGAGTGGCGTAACACCCAGTTGGTCCTGGTTACTGCGCGCGAAGATGAAAAGATCATCGGTATCGCGCCGCTTTTCATTTCGGAATACGAAGGTCAACCTGCGCTTCTTTTAATTGGAAGCATCGAAATATCCGACTATCTGGATTTGATCGTGCGGATGGAAGACCACGCGCGCTTCGTCACTGGATTATTGGACTTCCTCGCATCTTCCCTCGCCGATAATTGGTCTGGTCTCGATTGGTATAACCTGCCCGATTCATCCCCAACCCTGGCC
>DYDH01000110.1:0-11297 GCA_020717985.1 Herpetosiphon sp.
CTGGGTTACTGCCCTGCTCATACATGGCGTGTCCCGATTCATGCATGGCGCTGAAAAGGGTTGAAAGCGGATTGTCCGCTTCAAAGCGATTTGTGATGCGCGTATCGTTTACGCTGAATGTTGTTTGGAATGGGTGCGGGGCTTTATCCTGCCTGCCGCGACTCCACTCATAACCGAATTCGGTAATGATGGTTTCGCTGAAATCCCAGACCTTCTTTTCGTTGTATTTTTTGTGTAGGAAATCGTCCTTAACCTGTTTGGCTGATTTGATGGCTTTGATCAATTCCACCTGCTTTGGGCGCAGGTTTTCAAAGATGCTTTGCACTTCGGCGGTCTTCATGCCCGGTTCATAATCATCGAGCAATGTATCATAAGGATGGTCCGCGGGCGGGAAGAAGGAAATATATTCATGCACAAGCTCGACAACTTTTTCAAGGTGTGGGCGGAAGATGGAGAAATCGGACTTTTCCTTTGCTTCGACCCATGTGTCGAATGCCTGGGTGGTGACAATGGCCTGTTTCGCAACAAATGAGGCAGGCACGCGCGTGGCTTTGTCATATTCACGGGATGACACACGGATCAGCGCAGAATCGTCTGAATTGGGGTCAGTAAATTCTTTTTTGAGGTCTTCAAGTAATTTGCCAACTTCATCTGTGGTTGATTTTTCATGGGCGATCTTGCCCAGCGTGGCAAGTTGCTGTCCGCGCGCTTCACTGCCGCCGGGCGGCATACCCACGTTCTGATCCCATTCCAGCACACTTGCGGCATGGCGCAGGTCTGAGACCTCCCCAAGAATTTCCTTAAGTTGATTCAATTTTTCAGACATGGATTCCTCTTGAATTGTTATGCAGTTTATTCACTACTGTACATTCCCTATTTTTACCGCGAAGAGCGCTAAGTTTTAAATGCTTTTCTTTGCGTTCTTCGCGGGCTTTGCGGTTCAATTTTGATATTTGTACGGTAGAGACGCAGTTTATAAAAAAGTACGATTTGCCTTGCTCAGATTGATTTTATCGTAAATGGAACAATCCGGTATTCCCCATTTTGGCCAAACAACAAACAAAAAAGGTGACAGTTACTTTTTGCAAGCAACTGTCACCTAAATTCTCAGGCTATGGACATATACGCTTTTCCCCCAGCCCATTATAAATAATTTCAATGTCAGAACCTTCCTGAACCACGATCTCACCCACTTCAGGATCATCGAGCACATCTATATCGTAAAGTGTATATGTGCCGGGATAGATCCAAACCTCATTGTCAGGGTGCCGCGAGTAAGGGGGAACCACCACATCGGCGGGCACAACATAGATTTGGTGATAGGTGCAGTTTCGCAGGTATGCGGCTACAGGCCAGTCGGTGGGTGTCAATTCCGGTAAATCTTTTATTTCGCCTTCGACCAGTGAGTATGTGGTTTGAATGGATACCCAGCCTGTTTTATTGGAATTTGGGATTTTAATCTGCACCCATTTGGAGAGCACATCACGCGCAATAACTTCGGCGCTTGCATCTTTATAAAGCACGCCAATCGGATTGAACGCCATGTCAGGTCCGCGCCGGACGAAGAGATTCCCTTTTACTGCGCTGATGGTAACTTTGGGCGGGGATGGAGTCGAGGTCGGAATCATCTCCGTCGCCGTTGGATTCTCAATCGGCGCAGTGGTTGTGGCGAGCGGAGCGCTTCGCTCCTCCGTTGTAGTTGGTTCAATATCCCAGGCAGTAGGTAACGCTGGAGGCGCATCCAACTTGATTTGCGCGCAGGCTTGAGTCAACAAAAAGAAGAGCAGGATAATTGAGATGTTTCTGTGTTTCTGCAATGACTGGGTCATTTACATGCCTATTCGTGACGCAGCGCTTCCACGGGTTCAAGACTCGCGGCGCGGCTGGCGGGGTAGATCCCAAAGAATAGTCCGATAATCGCTGAGAAACTGGTTGAAAGAATAATGGCATCCGTGCCAACAATGGGGGTGAAGTTGTTCCCCGTTGCAGTGGCTACCTTGCCGACGACGAAGGCGATCAGCCAGCCGAACATAATTCCGATTATGCCGCCAAGTAAACTGAGCAGGGATGACTCGGTCAAAAATTGCAGCAGGATGTCCTTCTTGCGCGCGCCCAGCGCTTTGCGCAAACCGATCTCGCGCGTGCGCTCTGTCACTGAAACCAGCATGATATTCATGATGCCGATGCCGCCCACCAACAGGGAAATCCCCGCAATGCCGCCGAGGAAGATGGTCAGCACGCCGGTGATGGTTTCAAAGGTCTGCAAAAAATCCTGTTGGGTGAAGACGGTGAAATCATCTTCGCCGATGGGCGTGCGGTGGCGCTGGCGCAGGATGTTCGAAATTTCATCCGCTGCCGAGGTTACGGTTTCAGCGCTGGTGGCTTGAGCGAAAATAACATCCACCTGGTCGAGCGATCCGCGTTTGAGCAGGCGCGCCTGGGCCGTGGTGAACGGAATGTAAGCCGCAGCATCTTCACTGCCCATTGATCCGCCACCTTTGGCGACCAAAACGCCGATCACGCGAAAGGGCTGTCCTTCGATGCGGACGGTTTCGCCCACAATGCCGTCGTGATACCCAAAAAGGGCGTCAGCGGTTTCGGGTCCGAGAACCACAACCGACATGCGCCCGTTGATATGTTCCTCGTTGACGAAGTCTCCCTCGGCGAGTTCCATGTTACGGACAGACGAGTATTCCGCAGTGACGCCTGAAATGGTGGTGGAGGTGGTTTCGCCGCCATATGTGACGACGCCGTTGCCTTGAATGGTGGGGGCAACCGCCGCCACAGAAGGCGCAGCAAAGGGGTCTGCAATAGCGTCTGCATCGCCCAGGGTCAGCGGGCGGTCATTGTTGCCGCTCCCGCCGCGCCCAGGAGGACCGCCGCCTCCCTGTTCGGGTCCGCCGCGGAAGACAAATAATAGGTTCGTGCCGATGCTGCTTATGGAACCTGTGATGGCTTCCTGCGCCCCGTTACCCACCGCCAACATGGCAATGACCGCGGCAACGCCGATGACGATGCCCAGCACCGTCAGCCCGGAGCGCATTTTATTACCGTTCAAACTTTCAATAGCTTCGAGAAGGGCTTGTCCGAAACTCATTTTTTGCTCCCTCCGTTTTCTTCGTAGTCTTGGTCAAGCTCGCCATCGCGCAGGCGGATGACGCGCTGGGTTTGCGCCGCAATCAAAGGGTCGTGCGTGACGATGATCAGGGTCGTGCCATGATCCTTGTTCAGGTTCAGCAAAAGGTTCATGATTTCCTTGCCGACTTTGGAATCCAAATTACCTGTCGGTTCATCCGCCATGATGATGGCGGGGTCGTTGACGATGGCGCGGGCAACAGCCACACGCTGCTGTTGTCCGCCGGAGAGTTCATAAGGACGGTGGGTCATACGGTCGCCCAACCCCACTTTTTCGAGGGCGGTTTTTGCCCGATCACGGCGTCCTTCTGTGATGCCTGCATAACGCAGCGGCAGTTCCACATTGCCGACGGCGGTCAGGCGCGAGAGCAGGTTGAAACTTTGAAAGACGAATCCAACCTTACGGTTGCGGACGCTTGCCAATTGGTCGTCATTCATGTCGCCAACCGATTCGCCGTCCAAAATATATTCGCCGGAGGTGGGTCTGTCCAAACACCCAAGCGTATTCATCATGGTGGATTTACCCGAACCCGAAGGTCCCATGATGGAAACGATTTCGCCGCGTTCGATTGTAAACGAAACGCCGCGCAAGGCTTGCACGTCAAACTCACCCATCTTGTAAGTTTTTACCAGATCACGAGCTTCGATCACGAGATCCATGTTAGCCTCCAAACATGCCCCCGTTCATCGAAGGCGGGTTCAAAATAATCGGGTCACCTTCTTTGATGTCGCCTGTTACAAGCACACTGTTTATTCCATCGGTGGATCCAAGCGTTACATTAACAGGTTTGGGCTGACCATCCACCAGCAGGTAAGCCACACGCTCATCGTTCACCAGGCGCACCGCGCGGTTGGGGATCAAAATGACATCCTTCACTTCCTCAACGATGACGCTGATCGCGGCGGTCATGCCCGGTTTGACGTATTCATCCGTATCGGTCAACTCGATCGTGACCGTGAAACTGACCACGCCTTGCACGGTATCTCCGGACTGGCTGACTTTGACCACCTTGCCGTGATAGGGGTCTGTCCTGCCGAGAACGGCGTCGAAGGTCAATGTGGCATTCTGGTCAAGGAACACCGAGTTGATATCCACTTCCGAAACCTGCACATCCACCAAAAGGTGGGTCAGGTCGTCGAGACGATACGCCACTGAGCCTGTGGTTACCTGGTCTCCAGCGGAGGGATCGACTTGGGTAACAGTCCCATCGAAGGGGGCAATGATGCGCGACATGTCCAGCGTGGATTGGGCTGCCGCAACACGAGCCTCGGCTGCCGCCACATCAGTAGGATTGGCTCCGTTTTTTAATCGCTCATTATTACGACGGGCGTCGTTTAATTGCGCCTCTGCCAGGGTCAGTTTTTCGTCGGCATCGGCAATAGTTTCCGCGTCGGCATAGCCTTTGGTGTAGCGCACTCTGGGAACGCCATTCAGCAGGTAGGTATCGGCAATATCGATTTTTCCGTTTAAACCAAGCCGGTAGTCGTATGCCTTTTTATAGGTTTCCTCTGCGGTATCCAGGGCGCGTAATGCCTGTGCGCGTGGAGTATCCGAAGTGAGTAAATCTTCCAGCGCTTTTTTTGCGCTTTCAAGGTCGGCTTCGGCAAGGATCACGCTCTGGTTGAGCGAAGACTTGGCAAGGCTGGCAAGTACGTCATTCTTTGCGACCTCATCTCCCACGCTGACATTGACCTTTTCCACAATCCCCGTTGTTTCCCACACAAGGACAGCGCTTTGTCTGGCGCGAACACTGCCTGTTGCGCCCACCGTCGCCTGCAATGACCCGCGCTCCGCGGCTGTAGTTTGGAAGGCGCTTTCCTTCTGGCTTCCATTTCGAGTGAAAAGGAAGATGCCGACAATCAGGACAACCAGGATTATTCCTGCGATGATCCATGTCCTGCGTGAAAATTTCGAAAAGAATTGTTTCATTAGGTATTCTCCAAGAGTACAGTCAGTTCGCGTTTAAGAGAATTCACGCGACTGCGATTTGGGTGTGTTTTATGTTGGTTGAAACAACAGTCCCATTGATTTGAAAAACGATCAAGCTAATTCAATTCAACCCTGCTAAACCCAGGTTAAACCACTTTCCCTAAGACTTAAGTGTATCGAATTTTTGTGTAAAAAATGTGTAGGTTTTGTAAACTTCCTTTATATTCTAATTCACTAATACGAAATTGCAGGTTTTTAGTCGCGGGAATTAATAAATGTCTAATGAGAAAATTGTGACGATTGTCGTCTGCCTTGGTTACATATAAGCCTGTGTGTCCTTAATTAGATTGGGTATCATCAGAAGATGTTTTATTTAAGAGTGAGGTTTTGTTCCTGGCAGGAGGCATTATGCATGTTGTTTCCAGCGCATTGTTGACAATTGAATGTAAAGCGCGCGCCATTATCGGTATTTTTTATAAGCGATTGCCAGCTTGCGATGCCGGGCAAGTGGGAGATTCTTCCCATGGAAGCAGACTGCCAAAAGGGATACACGATGTCTGTTGATTTGCCTGCCGCCAGAAAAATTGCTGTTATTGGCGCAGGTCCTGCCGGCTTGGGATGCGTTGAAGTCCTTGTGCAAAAAGGACATGAGGTCATTATTTTTGAATACCAGCCCGCTTTCGATGGATTGCCGGTTGATGAAATCAATAATTTCAAACCCGCCAACGATGTATGGCAGGAAAGGCGGGAAGAATTTGAACACGCTGGCGTGAAGTTTGTTCGGAATACTTATATTTGTAATGATAAAACGGTTGACGATTTATTTGAAGAAGGCTTTGATGCCGTCTTTATTGACGTTGACTTTGAAATTGACAGGAAGATGGAAAATACCCCCGGTAAAGATTTGTCCGGTGTTTATAAAGCGGCTGACTTTTTACTTCGCGCTAATGTGGATTCCAATCGGCCGCCTCTTGAAATTGGCAGACGTGTCGTGGTCATCGGCGGCGGGGATGTAGCCTCTGATTGTTTACGTGCCGCATTAAGACTTGGCTCTGATGATGTGATCTGTCTCTCTTGCTGTGCCGAGAATGAAATGTTTGATGGAAGGAATATCCGCAGGATGACGCGCGAGGAAGGCGCAAAATACCGCTTCCTTACCCAACCTGTAAAATTTATTGCAGGTGCGGATGGAAGACTCGCGGCTGTCGAATGTATTGAGATGAAACTCGGCGAACCAGACCCACAGGGCCGCCGGAACCCCATCCCTGTGGAGGGTTCCAATTTCAGTGTCGCCGCAGATACTGTGATTCTTGCGCTTGGATATTGGACTGATCCAGTTCCGGGCAAAGATAAATACAACGCTATGACTTCGCAGGAGGGCGTATTTACTGGCGGAGATTATGCTGTAATTTCCGGCGCAATGGCGGATGGAAGAAAAGCAGCGCTTGCGATTGATGAATATTTGAGAAATAAGAAATAACCTGTTGTGAGGGCAGGGTGTGTGGCAGGGCGAGACTTTATTGTCTTGCCCTGCTTTTTGTGTGTATTGAAAGAGGACTGGCTATTGATGATGCATAAGGAGGTTATTCACCGCTCGGTTATAATGATGGCGCCTTATGATGAAAATTCTTTTACGGATTTGGCGCGCGCTCCCCATGTGGCTTCACGTCCTTGCCATGCGCACGTATCGTGCCAAATTCAGGGCGTCAGTCGCGGCGCTGATCTTCGACGAAGAGGGGAGGATTCTGTTGTTCAAACATACCTATCGAAAATTCGAGTGGGGCATTCCTGCTGGCGGATTGGAATATGACGAACAGCCTGATCGCGCAATTATCCGCGAGTTTTTTGAAGAGACAAGTATGCAGATAGAAATTGAAAAACTACTGCTGGCGGAAAGTTCCAAGGAAGACCGTAATATCAGTTTGGTTTTTTTGTGTAAAATCGTGAGCGGAACATTCAAGGAAAGCAATGAAATTTCCGAAATGAAATATTTCGATGTGAACCACCTGCCTCAGATGTTGTTCGCAGAGAAAAAACTTATTCGCTGGGCTGTCGCAACCCTTAATTTGTAACTTTCAACGTGCAAACATCCCTATGACCAATATCCTCCTCGTCGGAATCGGCGGATTGATCGGCTCGATCACGCGTTATCTTGCCAGCGGATACGTCCAGCAAGCCTCGAAAAGTATTGACTTTCCGTTCGGCACATTAGCCGTCAATGTGATTGGTTGCTTCATTATTGGCTTTCTTGCCCAACTGGCAGAAGATCGCGGCGTGTTCACCACCCAATCCCGTCTATTTGTTTTTACAGGCTTTCTCGGCGGATTTACCACCTTCTCTTCGTTTGGAAATGAAACCCTTAATCTCGCACGCGACAGTCAAATGATGAACGCCTTTGCCAATGTCGGCGCGAATGTGGTCCTCGGTCTCTTCGCCGTTTGGCTTGGTCGCACCGTTTCGTATTTGATCTGGAAATGATTGTGTAATTTTGCTGGTCGAGTAGGGCGAGTGCTCTTCTCGTCCATATCGAGACCTGCTACTTCCTGGAGGTAACCATGCACTTACCAGAAGAAGGCTCATTACTCCGTATCTTTATCGGCGAGTCAGACCGCCACGATGGCAAGCCGCTCTATGAATGGATCGTCCTGCAAGCCCGTGAGCAGGGACTTGCAGGCGCAACCGTCCTGCGCGGAATCATGGGCTTTGGCGCAAGCACCCGTGTTATTCACACCTTCAAGATCGAACGCCTCTCTGAAGACTTGCCCATCATCGTCGAGATCGTGGATGTAAAAGAAAAACTCGAAGCCTTCATTGACCTGATAGACCCGCACATCAAAGCAGGCATGGTTACGCTCGAAAAAGCTGAAATTAAATTCTATCGCGCAGACAAGCACTAATTACTTCTTACTTTTTTACTTCTCACTCATACCTGGAGACCAAACATGAACTGGCTTGAAGTTTCACTGACTGTAAACGGCGAACTCGCCGAATCCGTTGCGGATGTTTTTGCTCGTTTCGCGCCCAACGGCGTGATGACCGAACAGGGCGTAAAATTTTTGGATGAAGAAGACGAAGGCACGGCAACCGGTCCCATCACCGTCCGCGCTTATTTGGAAGTAAACGAACAATTGGAAGATACACGACAAAAACTCGAAGAGTCCCTTTTCTATTTGGGGATGATTCAACCCGTACCGACTCCCACCTACAAGCAGATCGCCGATCAAAACTGGATGGAGGCTTGGAAGCAGCACTACAAGCCGATTCTCATCGGACAGAGACTCCTCATCCTGCCCGCGTGGTTGGAATCCCCTGAGCCTAACCGTATCCCGATCAAAATTGACCCAGGCATGGCTTTTGGCACAGGCACACATCCTACGACGCAATTGTGTTTGGAGTTGATGGAGAAGGCATTTGACCGAGGACAGAAGACGGTGGACGGAGAACAATCTTCCGTCTTCCGTCCACCGTCCACCGTCATTGACGTCGGCTGCGGCTCTGGCATTCTCTCCATCGCCGCCCTCAAACTCGGCGCGGAAAAAGTCCTCGGCGTGGATATTGATATTGAGTCCGTCAAAAACTCACGCGAGAACGCGGATACCAACGGGGTAGGGGACGAACTACTGCTCGGGCGTGGATCAGTGTCTGAGGTCTTGGCTGGCAACTTCCAGTTTAGGTCTGCGCCGCTTGTGGTGGCGAACATCCTCGCGCCCATCATCATCCGCCTGTTCGACTCTGGTCTTGCAGATTTGGTCGAAGCGGGCGGCGAGATCATCCTGAGCGGAATCCTCGACCATCAGGCTGGGAATGTCGTCGCGGCTGGAGAATCCAAAGGATTGAAACTAAATGACCAGCGTCAAATGGGCGATTGGGTGGCGCTGAAAATGTCGCGTGATGTATAATCTTCATTGTCATTGGATTTGGAGGTAGTCATGGACTGGAAGAAGTATATTCACTCAGACCCTGAGATATTGATGGGCAAACCTGTTGTCAAAGGGACGCGCCTTGCTGTAGATTTTTTAATGGGATTATTTGCCGCAGGCTGGACAGAACAATTGATTTTGGAAAATTATCCCACGCTGAATGTCGAGGCATTGCGCGCAGTTTTTGCGTATGCGGCTGATTGTTTGCGCGACGAATCTTTGTTCCTTGTTCCCGCCTAGTGGAATCGCTCCATGAAATTTCTTGCCAATGAAAATTTTCCATTGACCAGCGTGCGCCTTCTCCGCAATGCGGGTCATGATGTTTTCTCGGTCAGTGAAGATATGGCAGGTGTAAAAGATAGCGTTGTCCTTTCCCGCGCCGCCAATGAGAAGATGATTATTTTGACTTTTGACAGGGATTATGGGGATTTGATATACAAACTTCGGCTTCCAGTTCCTTTGGGGGTTGTTTACTTTCGGTTTGACCCTGTTTCTCCCAGTGAGCCAACTGAAAGACTTTTGGATTTACTTCAAATCGAAGGGTTGTCTTTGGAGGGAAGGTTTACTGTAGTGGATCGTCAGCGAATTCGTCAGCGTCCATTGCCCTAGATCATTTCTTGTCGTGATACAATTTTCAAAGGAAGAAATACCAAAATAAATCATGAGTCGCCGCAATCTTTTCTACTACCTGTTGCTTAACATCTTCGTCTCCGCAACGGTGACGGGCGGAATCTTGTTTTGGTACGACCGCAACTACCGTGCCAGCCTGCCTGCCGTGCCGCAATCTGTGCTCGCAAGCAGTGACGCCGAACCCGTCTCCACGCTCAACCCACAGACCGATATTCCCGTCAAGATCAGCAGTGTTGTCGGCGCAGGGACGTTGAGTTCCGAGATCGTCGTCGTCAAATTTGAAGGCGAAGGTCAACTGGATTTGGCGAGTTGGCAGCTCAAAGACGAAGATGGCAACATCTTCAAATTTCCAAAACTCACGCTTTACCCGAACGGCGCAGTTCAGGTGCATACCATCATCGGTACAGATACCGTCATTGACCTCTATTGGGGCATAGGCGAAGCCGTATGGAGTTCTGGCGAGAATGCCCGCTTATTTGACGCACAGGGCAACCTGAGAGCCGTGTATCGAGTTCCTTAAATCAAGTGGAAAGTGAGTAGTGGACAGTGGATAGTAAAACTACCCACCATTCACTACCCACCGCCCACTATCCACCACCCACTATTATGACCCAAGCCCTCTACCGTAAATACCGCCCTAAAGGATGGGACACCGTCATCGGACAAGACCACGTAGTCCAGACGCTGACCAATTCCATCAAAGCAGACCGAGTCGGTCACGCCTATCTTTTTGCTGGTCCACGTGGAACGGGCAAAACCACCGTCGCGCGTCTGCTGGCGAAGGCGGTCAATTGTCTCAACGAAGATCCCGCGCAACGCCCCGACAACACCTGCAAAAATTGTGAAGCCGTCAACGAAAACCGCTTCATGGACATGATCGAGATTGACGCCGCCTCGAACAACGGCGTTGACGATGTCCGCGATCTGCGCGAGAAAATAAATTTTTCCCCGTCACAGGGTAAATATAAAGTCTATGTGATCGACGAAGTTCACATGCTGTCTGGCGGCGCATTCAACGCGCTCCTCAAAACACTCGAAGAGCCGCCGCCGCACGCCATTTTCGTCCTCGCCACAACTGAAATCCACAAAATCCCCGCAACCGTTTTGTCCCGTTGTCAGCGTCACGAATTCCGCCGCGTGCCAGTGGACGAAATCGTCGCCAACCTCAAACATATTGTCGCCGCTGAAAATCTCACCGCCGACGACGAGGCGCTCGTCCTCATCGCCCGTCAGTCAGCGGGGGGCATGCGTGACGCGCAATCCCTGCTCGACCAACTCGCGTCCACAGGCACGAAGATCACGCTTGCCCTCGCGCAAACTGTCCTCGGCACCGCCACCAGCAAAACCGTCCTCGACGTCATCAACTCAGTCCTCGACCACCAGCCCGCGCACGGTCTCGAAACCATTCACCGTGCCCTCGACTCTGGAGCCGATCCGCGCTCGCTCTCCCGTCAGATTGTCGAATATCTGCGCGGTCTCATGCTCATTCAAATGGGCAATATCGATCAAGTCGAAGCCACGCGCGAAGTCAAAGTGCAAATGGACGCGCACGCCAAGTCATTCAGTACCACCGATGTTTTACGCATGATGAAAATTTTCAACAATGCCGCTACGGATTTGCGCGGCGGCTGGCAGCCATCCTTGAGCATTGAACTTGCCCTCGCGGAAGTGGTGGACGCCCC